>DASTSL010000001.1:0-18497 GCA_035760705.1 Meiothermus sp.
CGCTCGGCCCGGGTTTTACGCGCGGGTGCTGGAGGAAGGGGTGTTGCGAAGCGGCGAACGGCTCGAGCGCATCCCCACCCAGTCCGATCACCCCACCCTTCAGGACGTCTTCACCCTCTGGTATGAGAGCCAACCCGACCCGGACAAGCTGCGCTGGGTGTTGCAAGCCCCGCTAGCGATCCGCACCCGGAGGAATTACGAGGAAAGGCTAGCTAAAAAGACCCCCTCTCCCGGTACATAGCCCAGGAGGGGGGTGATGGCCGCGCTAGGCACAAAGCGCTTACGGCTTCTGCATCCAGAACTCGTAGGCCCCCGAGCCGCTGTAGGCGTAGATCTGCCAGACGTAGTAGCCGGCCTGGCCGGTGTAGCTGATGTTTTCGTCGCGGGCTTCGGTGGCCGAGTTGGCGACCAATTCCCAGGCCGAGCCGTTCCAGCGCCACAGGTAGAGGTCGTAGTCGGTGCCGCTCGAGCCCTTAAGCCAGCCCTTGATGGTGCCGCTGGCGGCCTGGAAGTAGGTGCCGTTCGGCTGGTAGGCCACGTCGCCGGGGCCGCTCAAGGAGCCAGTGTACTTCTCACAGTTGGTGCAGGGAGCATCGCTGGGCGGTGGGGGCGGGTTTCCGCCGGAGTTCCCTTGCAGGTTGAAGAGGAGCCGGTTGGGCGAGCCGTCGCCGGGGTTCTGCACCTTTGCGCTGGTGGACCCGTCCAGGATCGCCGCGTTCACCGCGTCGGGGCCGGCCCCTTTGTGGTTCTCCAGGTAGAGGGCCGCCACCCCGGCCACGAAGGGCGCCGCCATCGAGGTTCCGCTTTGGAGCTGAGTTTGGCCGTTGATCCAGGCCGAACGGATATTTTCCCCCGGGGCGAACAAGTCGAGGCAGTTCCCGTAGTCGGAGAACGATGAGCGGGCGTCATTGGGGCCGGTCGAGCCCACCGTGAGGGCCTGGCTGACCCGCGCGGGGGAGCTGGCACAGGCATCGCGGGCGAAGTTGCCCGCCGCCACCGTGTAGGGGATGCCCGAGGCGATCGAGTTGCGTACCGCGTCGTCGAGGGCGGTAGAGTCCCCGGCCTCGAGGCTGATGTTGGCCACCGCGGGTTTTTGGGCGTTCTTGGTCACCCACTCCACCCCGGCGATCACCCCGGCGATGGTCCCGGAGCCGTCACAACCCAGCACCCGTACCGCGTAGAGGGTCACGCCTTTGGCCACCCCGTAGGTGTTTGCGCCGATGATCCCGGCCACGTGGGTACCGTGCCCGTAGCAGTCCTGGCCGTTCCCGCCCAACGCATCGAAGCCGACCTTGGCCCGCCCGCCGAACTCGGGGTGGTTGGTCTGGATGCCGGTGTCGATCACGTAGACGTTCACGCCCACGCCGGTGGTGGTGTAGATGTACTTCTGATCGAGCGGGAGGTTGCGCTGGTCAATCCGGTCCAGGCCCCAGTCGGGATTATTTTGGGTGGCGGTCACCACCACCTTCTGGTCGGCCTCGATGTAGGCCACCTTGGGGTCCCGGCGGTATTGCTCGAGCTCGCTGTCGGAGATCACTGCCGCGAAGCCCTTGACGGCGGTGGTGTAGACCTGCAACACCTGCACGCCGGGCCGCTGGCTTTGCAGGCTGACCTGGTTCTGCACCTCCGCCCCGCTCACCCCTTTCTTGAACACCACGATGTAACGCCCAGGGATGCGGTCCGGATCGTCCAGGTTATACACCGGGGCCAGCCCCGAGGTATTCCCATCGCCGATCGAGGGCGGTTTGGCCGGCGGGGGGCTCGAGGGGCTACACGCGACCAGGGCCAACAGTCCGATGAATGCAGTAAAAACCCATGTTCTTCGCATACTCCCCTCACGGTAGACCGGCAAACCTGGGGCAGTATGCAGAGCACGTTAAGGACGCTTTAGATGGAACGTTTAACTCAATAATTGCTCAATGCCAAACTCATCGTAACCGCGAGGTCTCGGCGTAGACGTCGCGGAACACCCCGGCGATGGGCGCGTGCGGCTTGTGGACGCGCACGGTGAGCCCCTCGAGCCGGGGGAATTCCCGTATGAGCGTATCGGCCAGGTGATCGGCCAGGGCTTCGATGAGGTAAAACCTCTCCCGCGTCACCACCGAGGCTACGGCCTCGTACACCTTGCCGTAATCCACGGTCTCCTCGAGCTGGTCCCCCTTGCCCTCGAAGGCCACTTCCATCTCGATATCCACGATGAACCGCGCCCCCAGCCGCCCCTCCTCGGGCATCACCCCGTGGTGGGCATGGAACTCGAGGCCCAACAACACAATCCGACCCATCCACCCCAACATACACCCCAAGCCCTAACCCTCTATGGGGATGTCGTTGGGTGGCGACGGCCACGAGTGGACGCGGACAGGTTGCACGGCGACGTTATACGCCCTATCCGCCACCCACCACGAGGGGCGTGGCTCTACGCCCCTACTTGACACTCCCACGCCCCGCCACGGCGTGGCGGGAAGCGCGTGGGATTCTTGGTTCGTCGTCTCTTGCCCGCTATGCGTAGGTCTTACAGAAACTCCCCAAGCGTTTTGCGTGTCGGTATGCCCTACCGCCACGGGGACGATCCCCTCTCGGGACGGGCTTTGCCCGTACGCCACGGGGATGTGTCGCATCCCTTCGGCCTTGATATTGCAAGCCGCGTTTAAATCCCGGTCATGCACTGCCCCGCACTCGCAGGTCCAAACCCTATCCGAAAGGGTCAGGTTCGCGTTGATAGACCCACACTCCCGGCACAGCCTGCTGCTGGGGAAGTAGCGGTCAATCACGGCGAGGTGTTTGCGGTGCCAGACCGCCTTGTACTCCAGCTGCCGCCGGAACTCGCCCAGGGCTGCGTCCAGAACCGACCTGGACAGCTTGGTTTTCGCCATCCCTCTCAGGTTCAGGTCTTCGATGCACAGCCCGTCGTACTGCCGGACGAGTGCGGTGGTCAGCTTATGCAACCAGTCCTGGCGTTGGTTGCGCACCCTGGCGTGTATCCTGGCTAACTGCTTTCTTGCCTTCTCGCGGTTCTTGCTTCCTTTCTGCTTACGGGACAGCGCTCGCTGTGCCCTGCGAAGTCTGGCGAGCCCCTTGCGGTAAAACCGGGGTGGGTCTATGGGAGGGGTTCCGTCCGAGAGCACCGCAAAGTGGGTGAGCCCCAGGTCAATCCCCACCACCCGCTCAGGGTTGGCGGGGGGCAGGGGTACGTCGGGCATCTCAAACTCGGCGGTCAGGGTGACGTACCAATGCCCGTCAGCATCCCGCTTGAAGGTGGCCCCTTTGATGGGGCAGTCTAGCGGCTGGCTCTGGCGAATCCTGACCCAACCGACCTTGGGGATGTAGACCTTGCCTTCCTCCACCCGGACGCGCTGGGGGATGCGGAAGCGAGGTTCATCCTTCTTCTTGGATTTGAACCGGGGGAACCCGGCCCGCTTGCCGAAGAAGGCTTGATAGGCCCGGTCAAGGTCTTTCAGGGACTGTTGCAGCAGTTGGCTATCCGCCTCTTTGAGCCAGGCCATCTCGGGCCGCTTCTTCAGGGCGGTTAGTTCGGCGGCTTGCTGGTTGTAGGTCAACCCCTTCCCGGTGGCCGCATACGCCTCCTTACGCCGTGCAAGGCCCCAGTTCCACACGAACCGCCTGGCCCCCGCCATACGCAACAAAGCCTCACCCTGAGCGCGGGTGGGTTCCATACGGAAGCGGTAGACCTTGCGGTGTACGGCCATTCAGTCCCTCGTCTTCTGGGCGGCAATGTACTGCTCGACGGTCTCGCCGCTGAGCGCACTCTCCGTGCTCACCAGGTACGTTCGCGTCCACAGGGCAGGAAGGCGGATGAGGTGGGGAAACTCCCGGCGCAGCACGTGCGAGGTGTAGCCCTTCAGGCGGTGGGCAATCTGATTGGGAGCAACGTTGGGGTCTACCGAAATGAACAGATGTACGTGGTCGGGCATGATTTCCAAAGCAATGATTTCCCACCCAAGCTCAGCAGTCTTCTCCCTGAGCAGAATCTCCAAGCGCTCGGCCAACGCCCCCACCAGAATCTTGCGGCGGCGCTTGGGTACGAAAACGAAGTGGTAGCGCAGCAGCGAGACGGAGGTGTGGTTGTGTTTGTAGGGTGTGGACACTGCCACAGTATAGCACATCAGCCAACCACCAGCGAAGACACGAATGCGTCCGGGCTCGGACGCATGTCTTCGGGTCGCTGTTTTGTGGCCCAAAACCGGGGCCACGTGGGGGTTTTCTACATCCCACCCCTAAAGGCGGTGGGTTTTGAAAACCCCCACACCCCCTTTCTATAAAGCCCGGACAACCGCAGGTGATTGGCTCTACAAAGCCATCGATTGGCGGAATGGGGAGCCCAACGCCTCCCAAACGTCCAGGGCCTCCCGGTGGGCCTTCACATCATGAACGCGCAAGATCCTGGCCCCCTTCATCACCCCGTACAGGTGCATCGCCACCGAACCCACTACCCGGTCCTCGGGTTGCTCGACCCCGGTGAGTTCTCCGATCGTGCGCTTGCGGCTGGCTCCGAGCAGCACCGCATGCCCCAGTTCCACCAGTTGCTCGAGGTGACGCACCAACTCGAGGTTCCCCTCCACCTTCTTGCCGAACCCGAACCCCGGATCGAGCACCACCTGGGGAACCCCAGCGGCTAGGGCTCTCTGAGCCTGGGCCGACAAAAACGCCTTGACCTCCGCCACCACGTCGGCGTACTCGGCGTGCTGCTGCATGGTGGCTGGGTCAGGCACCGGCATGTGCATGATGACTGCCGGAACCCCATATCTGGCGCAAAGCTCGAGCATCCGCCCGTCGCGCAGCCCGGTCACGTCGTTGAGCAGGTGGGCGCCCATCGCCAGGGCTTCGGCGGCGAGTTCGGGTTTGCGGGTATCGATGCTGAGCGGGATGCCCAGCGGGAGCAGGGCCTCGAGGACCGGCAGCACCCTTTGCTTTTCTTCCTCCAGCGACACCGGAAGGGCTCCGGGGCGGGTGGACTCCCCGCCCAGGTCGAGGAGGTCAGCACCCTCGGCCATCATCTGACGGGCTCGAGCGATGGCCGTCTCCGGTTCGAGGTACTTCCCCCCATCCGAAAACGAGTCCGGGGTGAGGTTCAAAATCCCCATCAACCGGGCTCGAGCCAGGTCTAGCTGATGCTCGCGCAGGTGCAGGATCACAAGCACATTTTAGGGGCGGATCGGCCAGAGGATCTCGCTGCGTACTCGGCGGGGTCCAGCACGTGGCCGGGGCCGACCAGATAGCTCTCGCGGGGCGCTCCGGCGCTCTCGTGACCGTGCTCCCGCATCCAGAGGGTGAGGGCCTGGTAGGCCCGCGCGATCTCGGCATATGGTCCCACGTGGAGCGCATAAGCCACCGGGTCTGCCGGGAGTTCGCCGGAGGTGAGCGGGCCGGATCCCCAACCGGGCCAGGTGGCCGTACAGTTCGGCGAGCGTCGCAGGTATGACCCGCTCGAGCTGAGCCAGAGAAGTCCGCAATCGCTTGCTGAGGACGGGCTGGGCGGCTTCCTGTCGGACTTTTACCGGATGCATCTCCCCCACCTCGAGTTCCCCCAAGGCCCGAAGCACCCCTTGGTGTTGGGCGATCCGGGCTCGAGATGGCTTTTGTGCTCTTCTAGCCGCGCTTGGGCTGCCTGGGGGTCGCGTCGGAGAGGATTTCCCAGATGGCCTCGCGGGGCAGCTCGAGCGAGCGCAGGAGCCGGATCCGCTCGGCCTCGGCAGCTTGGGCCAGGCTGTAGTAGCGGCAACCCGAATCCGAGTCCACCGGCGCTGGTTTGAGCAGGCCCAGCTCGTCGTAGTGGTGCAACATCTTCACGCTGAGCCGGGTCACCTGCGAGAAGCGACTGATGGGCAGCAGGTTCTTCATGGCTTGAAGGGCTGGCGGAGGATCGTCCTCCATTTCTCGGGCGCCGTGCGACGCGGGTCGCTCAGGTATATCTCGTGGTGCTTCCCGTCAAGGCGATAGCCCTGGTCATGGGTGAAAGCGTGGAGCTTCTGGATGTTGGGGCCTTCGGCGGAGTAGGGGCCGACGTGGAGGATTTGCACGGTGGTGTCTTCGTGGAAGGGCTCGAGCCGCACCTTGTCCAGCGCCGCCGGGTTCTTCTTGCGCCGCACCTCCTCCTTGGCCCGGGCGAACCACTCCGGCGTGACGGCCTCGGGCTGGGCGATCATCGTCGTCCAGTGCTAGTTCTCCTTGCGCCCCGTGCCGAACTCGGCCAGGTCGTCGGCCCACCATAACCCCTCGAGCGGCCCCACCCGGTAGTCCAGCCCTTGGTTCTTGAGGGCGAACTTGAGGGCGTAGGAGAGCGCATAGAGCGTCTCGAGGGCCTCCTTGTACGCCTGCGAGGTGTTGGGGTCGCCGTGGCCATCCACCATCAGAAAGTTCATGGGGGGGGTACGTCCACCACTTCAATCTTTCCGACCGGGACAATATAGAAGTCCTTGGCTTTGGAAGTGCTCGTCATAATGCCCCTCCTCAAGGCTTAGCATCAACTCTCCCACCGTAGGAGGATCAAGGGGCAGACGACCCCAAAGAAAAAGGACTGGTTTCCCAGTCCCTGTTGGCGGAGAGGGGGGGATTCGAACCCCCGATAGGGGCTTTAATCCCCTATAACGGTTTAGCAAACCGCCGCCTTCAGCCGCTCGGCCACCTCTCCAAGAACCTTCTTTTCCTCAGCTTTCCCCGGTTTAGGCGCGATTTACATTTGATCAAACGCTGCTTGAGCTACTGCTTAATCTGGGGTCAGCTTGGCGGAGGGAGAGGGATTCGAACCCCCGATGGGCTTAGCACCCATAACGGTTTTCAAGACCGCCGCCTTCAACCGCTCGGCCATCCCTCCATTCGAGCAAGGTCACCCTTGCTTGGCCGCTCTACCACTATGCGAAAGGGTGGGGCAGTTGTCAAGTTGAACTGCGAAGCCCGTTTGACTCTATTCGCTCTCCGAGAGGTCCATGCCCATGATGGAATAACCGGCATCTACGTACACGGTCTGCCCAGTGGTGCCCGAGGAGAGCGGCGAGAGCAGGTAGAAGCCCAGATTGCCCACCTCCTCGTGGGTGATCATGCGCTTCAAGGGGGCGATGGCGTTGTATTTGGCGGTCATCTTGCGAAAGCCGGGGATGCTCATGGCCGCCACGGTGCGGGCCGCCCCGGCGCTCACCGCGTTGACCCGCACGTTCTTGGGACCGAGTTCGTAGGCCAGGTAGCGCACGCTGGCCTCGAGCGCGGCCTTGGCGATCCCCATCACGTTGTACTTGGGGACCACCTTCTCGGCGGCGTAGTAGGTCAGGGTGATGATCGAGCCCCCTTCGTTCAAAAGGGCTTCGGCCTCGCGGGCCACAGCCACCAGCGAATAGGCCGAGACCTGGAGGGCGGTGTTCCAGTCGGCGGCGGTGGTCTCGATGAAGCGGCCCTCCATCGCCGGGCGGGGGGCATAGGCGATCGAGTGCACCAGGTAATCGAGGCTCCCCCACTTCTCCTTGAGGTCGGCGAACATGGCCTTGAGGGCTGTCTCGTCCGTCACGTCCACCTCGTAGAGCAACACCTCGGGGATATCCGCGGTGAGCTTTTGCAGCTTCTCCCGCAGCCGCTCGCCCTGGTAGCTGAAGGCCAGGCTCACCCCCGCCTCCCGTAGCTTCTGTGCGATCGGCCAGGCCAGGCTGTGCTCGTTGGTCACGCCCATCACCAGGGCACGCTTGCCGGAAAGGTCAATCTGAATCATGAGGGGTATTCTAACGCTTAGACGGTAAGTGATAAGCCCTGAGCTGTAGGCTGAAGATTTTCTGCTTATCGCCCTAAAAGGAGCCCCCCATGACCCAACCTCCCAGCGATTTTCTCGACCGCTACGGCGACACCGAGCACTGCTTGCGGCTTTTGGAGCGCTCGAGGCGAGAACTCCTGCACCTGGCCCAACACCTGAGCGACGAGCAGCTCTTTACCCGGCGCAAGCCCGAACAGTGGAGCCCGGCGGAGGAATTGGAGCACATCGGTTTGGTGGAAGAGTCGGGCGGGAAGGTGATCCGGATGCTACGGAAGGTGGCCCGGGGGCAGATGGAGCTTCCCCCTGCCGCGCCATCCGGCCAGACCCGGCCCGACGGACGCCCGATGGCCCCGCCTGCCGTCCAGCCCAAGGGGGGGCTCTCGCGGCAGGAGGTTCTCGACAAGCTCCGGGCGGTGCGGGAGCGGCTGCTGCTCGAGGTCGCCGAGAACGGAGCGGGCATCGCCGCACCCCCCACCTTCCGCCACCCCTTCTTCGGGGATCTGACCGCGCAGGGCTGGTTGCAAACCCTGGTCTACAACGAGCAGCACCACCTCGAGCAGATCAAGGAACGCCTCAAGCGGTAGACTTCCTCGGCGACAAGGGAATTCGGATGGTTTCTTGGAGCCATAAGCGGGAAGCGAAACCCCGTACTGATGGGCTGCAAAGCCTCCCATCAAGCTATGATCTAGGCTGAGTTGTCCTAGCGGCATTCAGTGATAGCCGACCTCGAGCGAGAGCGGGGTCTGGCTGCGCATGAAGGTGCCGCTGCCCCGCGCCACCTGCCGCCCTTGTTCGTCGAAGAGTTGGCCCTCGGCGATGATCAGGTTGCGCGAGCGGTGCACCACCCTCGCCACCGCCCGCAGTTGCCCGCCGGTGACGGGGCGGGTCAGGTAGAGGTTGAACGAGGTGGTGAGCACGAACACCTCGGTGACCAGCGAATTGGCCGCGAAAAAGGTGGCGTCGTCGAGCATTTTGAAATACACCGAGCCGTGCAGGGCTTGTGCGGGGTGAAAGAACTCCGCTCTCACTTGCATGGTGATTTCGGCTTGGCCCTCGTAGATGTGAAGGGTGGGCTGGTAGATGGCGTTGATCGGCGCCGAGGCGTACATCCGCTCGAGCTTGCGGTAATGTTCGTCCATAGCCCTTATTTTCCCCGCTTGTAAATCATGAAGTGGCAAGCCCGCTGCCCGTCCCGCTGGCAGAAAGGCCGCTCCGACTCGAGCCCGGTCGCCTTTTCGATCACCCTGGGCGGAAGGTTGCAGACCTGGACGAACTTCTGCCCGGTGGCGTAGTAAAGGCAGTTGTAGGCCCTGAGTTCCCAGCCGGTCTCGGTCTCCTCGAGCGTCCCCAGCATGTCGCCATAATCCAGCGAAGCGAGCAAGGCCGCCAGCTTGGCCTCCCCCTCGAGCCCTTCCAGCTTGGCCCGAAGTTCGCCGGCCATCCTCTCGGCCACGCCCTCTAACAACCGCTCGATCAACCCCTCCGACTCGGCCTGGGAGAGCACCGCGTCGAGCAGTTCGGGGTAGCGCTTGGGAAACAGCCCCTCGGAAGCCACCGTGAGCCCGTAGCGCACCGCCGGACGGCCCACCTTGCCCGCCTGCCGTTCCTGGCGCAGCCAGCCCCCGCGCTCGAGCGCGTTCAGGTGGTGCCGCACCGCGTTCTCGCTCACCGAGAGCGCCTGGGTGAGTTCCTTGACAGTGCTGGGACCGTGTTGCTTGAGGTACTCGATCAACTGCTTCTGGGTATCCATCGCTGCCTCGGGGTTTTCCACAATTTACACCATTGTCTTAGTGAAAACCCGGATCTACCCTGAGGCTAAGAAGGAGGAGATCATGAAAGCGAACGTAGGAAACCTCGATCGGATCATTCGGCTGGTGCTGGCGGTGGGATTCTTCTACCTGGCCTTCTTTGCCCTGAGCGGGACGTGGGCCATCGTGACCGGCGTGCTGGGCGTGGTGATGTTGGGGACGGCAGCCATCAGCTACTGCCCACTGTACGCGCCGCTTGGGATTGGTACCTATCCTGTGCGTACGGATTTTGTATAGGGCAATTTGTACCCGCTTAGGCAGGATACCCTGAACAAAAGGGGGTAAGTATGGTTTCCAATGTCGGCAGTACAGATCGGATGGTGCGTTATCTACTGGCGGTAGTGTTTGCAGTAATCGCCTTCTTTTTTGTTGTGGGCATCTGGAAGTGGGTGTTTGGGCTTCTAGCGGTAATTATGCTGGTTACCGCGACCATTAATTTTTGCCCTATTTGGGCAGCTTTAGGCATCAATACCCGCCGCAAAGCAGGCTGAAATTCTCCTCCCCTCATTACCCCGGGCAGCCATCCTGGGGTAATTTCTAGTATCAATTGGGTGGCTTATTACTTTCATTTGAAAGATTTTCATATGAAAATAACCGGATGGACGAGAAAGCCCTTCTCGAGCTTTCCTCAACTATCCTTCGGCTCTCCCGGCAGATTCGCGCAACCCTAGACGAGCCACTCGAGGCCGCGCTAAAGCTCAACTTCAGCGAGATCAGCGTACTGCGCCTTGTAGCGCAAGGCACCTATAGCCCCAGCGACCTTGCCCGCGAACTGCAAATACCTGCCCCTACCATCAGTCGCATCCTCAATCACCTCGTCGAGCGCGGCCTAGTAGAGCGGAATATGGATAGCCTCAACCTGCGCCGCTTCCACCTGCGGCTAACCCCCAAAGGCCAACAGATCCGCCAAAAAACCCGGCTAATTGCCCAGCAGATACTCGCCGAGCGCTACCCACAGATTCCCCAGCCGGTACTCGAGCAGGCTCTGGCCGGGCTGCAGGCCCTCGAGCCCTATTTGCGGGAGACCCAATATGCCTAAAGACCCCACCCCCAGCGGCACCTCCATGACCGAGCAAGAAAAGATCCTGGCCTTCGTAGGGGTGCTGGTAGTACTTTTCCTAGCTTCCTTGAACCTCACCGTGGTAGGCACCGCCATGCCCCGGGTGATCGCCGAGTTGGGCGGGTTGCAATACTACGCCTGGGCCTTTATCGGGTACTCGCTCACCTCCACCCTGGCGGTGCTGGTGGCCGGTAAGCTCTCGGATCTTTACGGGCGTAAGCCTCTGGTTCTATCGGGCATTGTGCTGTTTGCTGTGGGATCAGTGCTCAGCGGCTTTTCCCAGAATATGTTCGAGCTAGTCTTTTTCCGCGGTTTCCAGGGTATCGGTGGTGGGGTGTTGATGAGCATGGCCTTTACCACCATCGGAGATATCTTTACCCCTCTCGAGCGGGGACGTTACCAGGGCTACACTGGGGCAGTGTGGGGTCTAAGCAGCGTGATTGGCCCGATTGTGGGGGGTTTCCTCACTGACCACATCGGTTGGCGCTGGGTGTTCTTCGTCAACCTGCCCTTCGCAGTTACTGCTTTATGGGTAATCGCCCGCTACCTGCCCTCCCGTCGGGCTCCAGCGCAAAGCCGGGTGGACTACCTGGGGGTGGCGTTGTTCACAGCAGCGGTGGTCCCACTCCTGCTGGGCCTGACCTGGGGCGGTACCACTTACCCTTGGATCTCCTGGCAGACCATGAGCCTGTTGGGGGCGGCAGGGGTCTTCGGGGCCCTCTTCGTGGGATGGGAGCGACAGGCCAAAGCCCCCCTCCTTGACTTCCGATTGTTCAAAAACCCCACCTTCCGGGTGGCCAACCTGGCGGGCTTTCTCAACACTGCCGGTATGTACGCGGCCATCCTCTACCTGCCGCTTTATATGCAGAGCGTGCGTCAGGCTTCGGCCTCGGGCTCGGGTGTGGTGCTCACCCCGCTGATGCTGGGATTGATCGTTACCAGCACCCTGGCCGGGCAGATGGTGAGCCGTACCGGGCGCTACAAGCCCTATATCCTGGCCGGTTCTGTCGCGATGGTGGTGGCGCTGGCCCTGACCAGCCTGCTAGGCCCGGAAACCCCGCTGTGGATGGCCTTCGCCGCAATGGTGCTGCTGGGTTTGGCCCTGGGCCCCATCAACTCCCTGCTGACCTTGGCAGTGCAAAACGCTGCACCCAAAGCTGAACTAGGTATGGCCACCAGTGCCAATCAGTTCTTCCGTCAGATCGGCTCTACGATGGCGGCCACGATCTTCGGCAGCCTGATGAGTCTTTATTTGAGCCACCACCTCCTCGAGAACCTGGGGGTGGCGGCCCGTCAGCTCCCGGCAACCGCGCTGGACAAGATCGCCAACCCGGAAAACCTCAACAGCCCTGAGGCCCTGGAGCGCACCCAGGCGGCCCTGACCCGGCTGGGCGGCCCGAGCTTCGCCGAGCACATCCTGCACGGCTTGCGGCTTACGGTGAGCGGGGCTCTGTCGGAAATTTTTCTGGTAGCCGCGGGTTTGAGCTTGCTGGCCCTCTTGGTGGTAGTACGATTGCCGCAGCTCGAGCTGCGGGGCTCGAGGCCCGCCGCCGCAGCCCGTCCAGCTTCTTCAGCAGCTGACGATTAGGCTCGCGTAAACATCACCACTTCTTTCCGCTGCACACGGGCAGGGATAACCCGCTCGGATAGACCAGTCCCTTGCTCGAGCAGTGGGCAATGTCCACCCGCAGAAGGAACGTTTAGGCCCCACCCAAGATGACCAAAAAATGATTTGGTCGGTCAAGTGCGGGGTTCACTACGGTCAATGCGAGGGGTTTCAGCCCCGCCAGGACCGGCGGGTATGCTTGGAAACCGCTTAGTCCTTCAGTTTCTTCGCCGCCTCGATCAGCGCCGGAAGCACCTGATGCACGTCGCCCACTACCCCGTAATCGGCGATCTTGAAGATAGGGGCCTCGGCGTCCTTGTTTACCGCCACGATGTACTTGCTCTTGTTCATCCCGGCCTGGTGCTGCACCGCCCCGCTCACCGCCAAGGCGATGTAGGCCCCCGGCTGCACCACCTTGCCGGTCTGCCCCACCTGCTCGCCGTAGGGTCGCCATCCCGCATCCACCACCGCGCGGGTCGCCCCCACCGCCCCGCCCAGCAGGTCGGCCAGTTCTTCCACCTTGCCGAAGGCTTCGGGGCTGCCCAGCCCGCGCCCGCCGGTCACGACCACGGTAGCTTCGGCGAGGGAAACGCCCTTCTTCTGCTCGACCACGCGCTCGAGCACCTCCACCTGTTGCGCCGGGAGTTCGACGCTCAGGGTCTCCACGCTGCCCTCGGAACCCAGCGGCTCGGCCAGGGGAGTGGTGTTAGGTTTGGCGGTGAAGACCACCGGGAGCGCGGCGGCCTGTTTCTCGGTGACGCGGTTGAGGAAGCTGTAGCGGGTGGCGATGACCTTGGAGCCGTCGGTGCTGGTCTCGAGGGTGTCCTCGAGCAATGCGGCCCCCATCTTGAAGGCCAAGCGTGGGGTCCACGAGCGCCCCTGGCGGCCCCCGGTGGCGACCACCACCTGGGCCCCGGCCTTCTGCTGCGCAGCATAGGCCGCCGCCGCCCATTTCTCGGCGGTGTAGGGGCCGACCTCGGCTAAGTAGAGGGCGTTGACATACCGCTTGGCCTCCTCGGCCACCGCCGCCAGGTTCTCCCCGATCAGCACCCCGGCCACGCTCCCGGCAATGGCGTTCAGTTGGCGGGCGCGGGTGAGGGCCTCGAGGGCGCCCTTGCGCAGACGAGTTCCGTCGTGTTCAAGAACTACTAGGATCATTCACAACCTCCGGGCGCGTCGTACGTCGCACGCTATACGAGGTAAAAAAATCTTCTGCCGTACGGCGTAAGACGTTCGTATGCCTAGATCACTTTCGCTTCCTCGTGCAGCAAGCGCACCAGTTCGTTGGCGGCGGCCACCGGGTCTTTGGTTCCGTCAATGACCTTGCCCAGGCGTTGGCGCTCCTGGATGGTCTGCTCGAGCACCTCCACCTTGCCCTCGAAGGCGATGGGAACCTTGCGGATCTCCTTCTTCTTGGCCTTCATGATGCCGGGCAGGGTGGGGTAGCGCGGCTCGTTGAGGCCCTGCTGGGTGGTGAAGACGGCGGGGAGGTTTACCCGCACCACCTCCGCACCCTCGTCGAGGTCGTGCTTGGCCTTGGCCGAGGCACCTTCGCCCTCGAGCTCGAGGCTCGTCGTCCAGGTCACCACCGGCCAGCCCAGGGCTTCCGCGATCGCCGCGCCCAGCGCTTGTGAGTCCCAGTCGGACTGCTGCCCGCCGGTGAAGACCAGGGTGGGGGCTTCGTCGCGGATGGTGTCGGCCAGGGCCTGAGCCTGGGTGATGGGGTCGAGGGGGGTATCGGTGACGAGGTGAACCCCCCGGTCCGCGCCCATCGCTAGGGCAGTGCGGATGGCCTCCTCGAAGCGCTCCGGGCCCAGGGCCACGATCACCGCTTCGCCGCCGTGCTGCTCCTTGAGCCGGATCACCTCTTCCACGCCCCACTCGTCCATCTGGTCGAGGATCAAGGTCGCGCCCTCGTAGTTGACCTGGCCCCCCTCGATGCGAAGCTTGGCTTCGTTGTCGGGTACTTGCCGTATGACCGCAATGAACTTCATCCGTTCCTTCCTTTCGCATTCGTAGGGGCGAACCTCGTGTTGGCCCTAGCGCTCTGCGCCAAATCCCCCAGGACGCGCCGGGACTCGAGGGCAACCACTAGGATTGCCCCCACGTGTCATCCCTTCAGGATATGCCGGGCGATGATCAAGCGCTGGATCTCGTTCGTCCCCTCGTAGATCTGGTTGAGCTTCACGTCGCGCAACAGCTTCTCGACGGGGTACTCGTGCATGTAGCCGAACCCGCCGTGGATCTGGATGGCCTGGTTGGCGGCCTCGAAGGCCATCTCTGAGGCGTAGGCTTTGGCGATGGCGGCGGCGTGGGCCTGGGGCAAACCCTGGTCGGTGAGCCAGGCGGCGTAGTAGGTGTAAGCTCGGGCGGTCTCGAGGCCCATCAGCATCTCGGCCAGCTTGAACTGGATGGCCTGGAAATCGGCGATGGGCTTGCCGAAGGCTTCGCGCTCACGCGCGTACTTGCTGGCTTCATCCAGGGCTCGCCTCGCTACCCCCACGCTGCCCGCTGCCACCGGGATGCGGGTTTTGTCGAGGGTGTTCATGGCGATCTTGAAGCCGTCGCCCTCCTGGCCCAGCAGGTTCGCGGCGGGTACGCGCACGTCCTCGAAGACCAGCTCGTAGGTCCCGCTGGCCCGCTGGCCCATCTTGCCGTGGAGCTTGTTGGCCTTGAAGCCGGGGGTACCCTTCTCGACCACCAGGGCTACCACCCCCTTGTGCCGGGCCTCGGGGTTGACGGTGGCGAAGACCACCACCCACTCGGCCTCTCCCCCGTTGCTGATCCAGGTCTTGGTGCCGTTCAAAATGTAGTGGTCGCCGTCCCGCACGGCCCTGGTGCGCAACGCGGCGGCATCGGAGCCGTTGCCCGGCTCGCTAAGGGCGAAGGCCGCCAGGGCGGGTTTCTCGGTGAGCTTGCCGAAGAAGCGCTGTTTTTGCTCGGGGGTGCCCGCCAGCAGCACCGGGGTGATGCCCAGGTCAGAGGCCATGGGGATGGTGTAGATGCCCATGCAGCCCCAGGCCAACTCCTCCCCGATGATCACCTCCTCGAGCATCCCTAACCCCAAACCCCCGTACTCCTCGGGGATGATGGTGTTGAGTAAGCCCACCTCGAAGAGCTTCTCGATCAACGGCCAGGGGACTTCTTCCTTGGCGTCGTACTCGCTGGCAACGGGCGCAATCTGCTCTTTGGCAAAGCGCCGGGCCAGGGCCTGGAGTTGCTTTTGTTCGTCGGTGAGGGAAAAGTCTATTGGCATAAAAGATTGCGTATCGCCGATGGTTTATCGCTGATCGCCGTTTTTAGCGATGCGCGATATGCGATCAGCGATAGGCCTTACTCCACCTCCTTCTCGATCCCGAAAAACGAACCCACGTCGTACTCGCTCCACTCCGGCTTGAACTGGGGTAAGGGTGAGGGCAGGGCGAGCGGGTGGCCGGGGGCGGGAACAGGTTTGAGTTCGGCCCGCAGCGGCTTGGCCTGGGGCAATTCCAGCGGGGCCGAAACCCCTTTGCGAAAGGCGAAAAGACGCCCCTCGCGGTCCCACATGAGCCCGTCCCGATACCAGCCATGATGCCCGCCCATGAAGTCCACGACCTCGCGGTAACCGCCCGCCACCGGCTCGAGCAACACCCCCACCGGCTGGTTCGCCAGGGTGTAGACCACCCCGCTCCCGGTGTGGTAGAGGATCGGCTCGCCGTTTTTATCCCACAGGACGGTACGCACAAAGGCTCCTTTGACCGAGTATAAGTTTTTTGTCCCCCTCCTTCAAGCCAGCCCAAAAACGCACCGCCTATCGTATCACGGGGCCGGTGGCGGGAAAACGTTATGAGGATGGCGGCGAGATTAAAGAGCAAGATTGCGGATCGCTAACGGCTTTTACTATGCGCCATACGCGATCCGCAATAAACTAGATACAACCCTAATCCACCCGCCAATACGCTTTACCGCCGCCTTCTCGCTGCATGTAACCGTAGTCCACCAGGGCCCGGCGGAACAGGGCGGTGTCCTGGTGGTAGCGCTCGAGGATCGCGTTGACCTCCTTCTCGCTGTAGCGCTGGCCTTTCTCGAAGGCCTCGAGAACATACCGCAGCAGCACTAAAAACTTCTTGTTCTGGCTGGGAATAGCGGTGATCCGGCCCTCCGCGTCGGTGAAGGTCTCCAGCACCTTGCGCTCGTAGGCGTCCACGTCGAGTTCCCCCGCCAGCTTGGGCAAGGTCTCGCGGCTCAGGAGGTTCTTGGCCAGTTCCTCGAGCGTCTGGGTGCGCAGCGAGTACACGCTGTAGTGACCGTCTGCTCTGGCCTCTACCAGCCCGGCCTTGGCCAGTTTGCGCAGGTGGTGCGAGGTGGTGGACATCCCCAGGCCGAGCAGCGCCGAGATCTGCTCGACGGTCTGCGGTCCCTGAGCCAATACTCCCACGATACGCAAGCGGTTGGCGTCGGCCAGCGCTTGGAAAAAGCCCAACAGGGTTTGGTTGATCGTTTCCATGTTTATCTCCTTTGGATCATTCCAATAAATATCGGAATGTTAGCAGGAATACTGGAATAAGTCAAGGGAGGTAGATTGAGGGCATGGAAAACCCCTGGAAGAAGTTCGTCCCGCAAAGCCCCACCCGGCAAGGCTCTGCCGAGTACTTCAGCGGGCTGGTCTACATCAGCGAGCTGATCCAGAGCCCCGAGCCGATGAGCTTACAGGTCTACCGGGTGATGTTTACCCCCGGCGCCCGCACCGCCTGGCACACCCACCCCAAGGGGCAGATTCTGCACGTGGAGAGCGGGATCGGCTGGTTCCAGCGGCGGGGGGAAGGGGTGCTCGAGATCAAGGCGGGCGATACGATCTATATCCCGCCCGGTGAGGAGCATTGGCACGGAGCTTCAGCCACCCACGCGATGGTGCACCTGGCCCTACAGGCCAGCGAGAACGGGGTGGCGGCGCACTGGCTCGAGCACGTCTCGGAGGAGGACTACAGGCTCTGAGCCCTTGGGTTAGACCCTACAAAACCCCCGCCGAGCGGAAGGCCTCGCTCACCACTTCCTTGGCTTCCTGCATGACCCGCTCGAGGTGCTCCGGTCCCCGGAAGCTCTCGGCGTAGATCTTGTACACGTCCTCGGTGCCCGAGGGCCGGGCGGCGAACCAGGCGTTCTCGGTCACCACCTTGAGGCCGCCGATGGGCTCGTCGTTGCCGGGGGCGCGGGTCAGCTTGGCCAGGATGGGCTCCCCGGCCAGTTCGGTGGCGCTGACCATCTCCGGGCTGAGGTTGGCAAGGACTTTTTTCTGGGCCGGGTTGGCCGCGGCGTCCATGCGCGAGTAAGCCGAGGAACCAAAACGGGCCTCGAGATCTTTGTAGTGCTCGCTGGGGCTTTTGCCGGTCTTGGCCAGGATCTCCGCCGCCAAGAGCCCCAGGATGATCCCGTCTTTGTCGGTGCTCCAGGCCGAGCCGTCCATGCGCAGGAAGCTAGCCCCGGCGCTCTCCTCTCCGCCGAAGCCGAGGGTGCCCGCTAAGAGGCCATCCACGAAATATTTGAAGCCCACCGGGACCTCCACCAGCCTGCGGCCCAACGCGGCAGCCACCCGGTCGATCATGCTGCTGCTGACCAGGGTCTTGCCGACCCCCTTCTCCGGCCCCCACTGTGGGCGGTGCTGGAAGAGGTAATGGATGGCTACGGCCAGGTAGTGGTTGGGGTTCATCAGCCCGTCAGCGGTCACGATGCCGTGGCGATCGGCGTCGGGGTCGTTACCGATGGCCACGTCGAACTGGTCCTTGAGCCCGATCAAGGAGGCCATCGCGTAGGGGCTGGAGCAGTCCATGCGGATCTTGCCGTCCTTATCTACGGTCATGAAGGAGAAGCTGGGGTCGATGCGCTCGTTGACGATGGTCAGGTCGAGGCCGTAGTGGTCGGCGATCTTCTGCCAGGTGGCGAGGCTCGAGCCCCCCAGGGGGTCCACCCCGATCCTCACCCCGGCGGCCTTGATGGCCTCGATGTCGATGATCTCGCGCAGCTCGTAGACGTAAGGGGTGATGAAGTCGAACTCCTCGGCGGTCTCGAGCGCCTGAGTCAGGCGCACCCGCTGCACCTTGCGCAGGTCGTTGAGCAAAATCTCGTTGGCCCGCTCCTGGATAGCCCGGGTGACCCCGGTGTCGGCGGGGCCCCCGCCCGGCGGGTTGTGGCTGGGGGTGATGACGATCCCGTCGGCCAGCCCGTGGCTGCGGCCCCGGTTGTAGGAGAGGATGGCGTGCGAGACCAGCGGGGTGGGGGTGTAGCCGCGCCCCT
>DASTSL010000002.1:0-5860 GCA_035760705.1 Meiothermus sp.
GCCCACCACCTCGGCCACTACCTTGGCCCCGGCCACAAAGGGCGCACCCACCACCACTTGCTCACCGCCGAGCATCAGCGCGTCGAACTCCACGGTAGTACCGGGCTCGGCCTCGAGCTTCTCCACCCGGAGCTTGACCCCGGCTTCGGCGCGGTATTGTTTCCCACCCGTCTTGATGATCGCGAACATGAAAATCCCCCGTCACGGATTCGTCTTTTGCGGTTATGGGGCGAGCGAGCCCGACACACCTCGACGAATTTCGGCCTCAGGGCTTCCCACAAGGCCGTGCCAACTGCCGAGTATAGCCGGACTTGGACCGAACTGCAAGTATAAAACCCGGGTAGTGGCGCGCCCGTGGAATTATTTCGTCATCCTGAGCGGAGTGTTGGGCTGGCGCTAGGATCGCTCACCCACGTCACCTGTTCAGCACTCGGGCATCAGCTCTCATGAATCCGGAGGTGTCCGTGCGGTGGAATCCCCCAAGCGCTCCGTCTAGTCGCGGCGCCAGGGCCGGATGTGCTCGGGTGGACGGTAGGGTCGCAGGGCCCGAAGCGGCAGGCTTTGGGCCTTGGCCCAGGCTTCCCAGTCGGCGGCACTGCGGGTCATCAAGGTCTGCTGGATTTCGCGGTAGAGCGGATTTTCCGGGCGCGTTGGGCTGAAAGCCCCGCCCCGCCAGTCTTCCCGGTTCAACGCCCAGCAAAACCGCTCCCACAGGTGGGGCTCGAGCGCGGCCAGCGCCACTTGCCCCTCCTGGGCCGCGTATACCGCGTAACAGACCGCGCCGCCGTCCAGGTGGGGGATCTGTGGGTAGGCCAGCGCGTTGGCCGTTTCGGCCAGGTAGACCTCGTAGAACCCGCCGCCCTCGAGCATCCCCTGTTGGGCGGCCAGCACCGCCCAGAACGCGCCGCTCACGTCGGCGATCTGGAGGTGCTTCCAGGCCCCCTCCCAACGCCCCAGCAACCCGGCCCCGGCCAGATAGACCAGGTCGTGGCCGGGGGTGTCCTCCTCCCGGTAACCGGCCAGCCGTACGTAGGTGAGCCGGGGGTTCGCCGCGCGGAGCACCTCCGGCCCCACCCCCAACCGCTCCATGACGCCGGGGCGGTTGGTCTCGAGCAAGGCCCCGGCTTCTTTGGCCAGAGCCTCGAGTTCGGCCACTCCCTGCCGGGTTTTCAGGTCCAGCGTATGCACCTCCTTGCCCCGGTTGAGCCAGGCGTAGGCCTCGGGGGCCAACTGCCGGGTCAGGTCGCCTTGGGGGGGCTCCAGGCGGAGCACCGAATAGCCCATCTCGGCCAGCATTCGGGCCGCCAGCGGGCCCGGCAGGAGCCGGGTCAGATCGAGGATCAGCGGCAGGCGGTTCACCGGCCTAGCGCGGTGCCATGCGCAGCGCCCCGTCCAGCCGGATCACCTCGCCGTTCAGCATGGGGTTCGCCAGGATGGCCTCGACGAGCCGGGCGTACTCCTCGGGGCGGCCCAGCCGCGAAGGGAACGGGACCTGCTGGCCCAGCGAGGCCCGGGCCGCCTCGGGCAGCCCGGCCAGCATCGGCGTGTCGAAGAGGCCGGGAGCGATGGTGACGACCCGGATGCCATGCGCGGCCAGCTCGCGGGCGATGGGCAAGGTCATAGCCGCCACCCCGCCCTTGGAGGCCGAGTAGGCGGCCTGGCCGATCTGCCCCTCGAAGGCCGCCACGCTGGCGGTGTTGACGATCACCCCGCGCTCGCCCTCGAGGTTGGGGGGGTTCTCCTTCATGGCCTGGGCCGCTAGCCGCAGGGCGTTGAAGGTGCCCAGCAGGTTGACCCGCAGTACCCGCTCGAAACGGGCCAGGTCGTGGGGGCCTTCCCGGCCCAGCACCTTCTCGGCCACCCCGATCCCGGCGCAGTTGACCAACAGGCCCAACGGGGCGGCCTCGAGCGCCGCCTGCACCGCTTTCTGCATCGAGGCGGCCTCGGTCACGTCGGTCTTTAGGAAGCGGACCCCGGGTATCGCCTCGGTGGCCTTGAGGTCGGCGGCGACCACCTCGGCGCCGAGTTCGGCCAGCTTCTGCGCGGTGGCCCGGCCCAGCCCGGAGCCCCCCCCGGTGACGATAGCGCTCATCCCTCGGATCTGCATGATTCCTCCTTACAGCCGCTCGATCACGGTCGCGGTGGCCATCCCGTGGCCGATGCACATCACCTGGAGGCCGAACTGGCCATCAGCGGCCTCGAGGTGGTGCAGCAACTTGGTGAGCAGCACCGCTCCGGTGGCCCCTAGGGGGTGCCCGTGGGCGATGGCCCCGCCGTTGGGGTTGACCTTCGCCATATCCGGCCTGAACTCGCGGGCCCAGGCCAGCACCACGCTGGCGAATGCCTCGTTGATCTCGATGGCGTCGAGGTCGCCCAGGCTGAGCCCGGCCCGCTCGAGCGCCCTGTGGGTCGCGGGGACCACCTCCCAAAGCTGCAAGGTGGGGTCCCCAGCCACCACCACCCGGGCCCGAAAACGCGCCCGTGGGCGGAACCCTTCAGCCACCGCGGTCTGTCGGTCGGCGACGAGCACCGCCGCGGCCCCGTCGGAGATCTGCGAGGCGTTGGCGGCGGTGACGAGCCCGCCCTCGCGGAAGGCCGGGGGCAGGCTCAGCATCCGCTCGAGGCTGGCGTCGGGGCGGACCCCTTCGTCGAAGTCCAGGGTGAAGGGTCGGCCTTCTTTGTCCAGACCCTCGAGCGGGGCGATCTCGCGGCGGTGGCGCCCCTGTTCGCGGGCTTTGGCCGCGCGGCGGTGGCTCTCCAGGCTGAACTCGTCCAGCTCCTGCCGGGTGAGGCCGTACTTGCCGGCCAGCCGCTCGGCGCTCTCGCCCTGGTGGACGATCTCGTACTTGGCGTGCAGGGCGGGGTTGAGCTTCTCGAACCCCCCGCCCAGCGAGGCGAACATCGGCACTCGGGTCATGTGCTCCACCCCCCCGCCGATGGCGTAACGCATGTCCCCGGCGGCCACCGCCTGGGCCGCGAAGTGCACCGCTTGCTGACCGGAGCCGCACATCCGGTCCAGGGTGGTGGCGGGCACGCTCTGGGGGAGGCGGGAGAGCAGCACCCCCAGCCGCCCCAGGTTGGCCCCCTGCTCGAGGGCCTGGGTCACACAGCCGGTGACCACGTCCTCGACCTTTTCCGGCGCGAGGCCGCTGCGGGCCAACAGCGCGTTCAGCGCGTGGGCATAGACGGCGTCCGGGCGCACCTCGCGCAAGGCCCCGTTCCGCTTGCCGATCGGCGTGCGTACCGCCTCGAGGATCACTGGTTCTGTCATCCCCTACCTCCGGGTCAACTCCCGCACCATGATGCCCCGCTGAATCTCCGAGGTGCCCTCGTAGATTTGCAGCACCTTGGCGTCGCGCATCAGCTTCTCCACCGGGTACTCCGGGCTGTAGCCGTAGCCGCCGAAGACCTGCACCGCCTCTACCGCGGCCCACATGGCGGTATCGGCGGCGAAGGCCTTGGCGTAGGCGGCCTCGAGGGTATTGGCTTGGCCCTGCTGGGCCTTCCAGGCTGCCTCGCGTGCCAGCAGTCGGGCGGCATGGGTCTTCATGCCCATCTCGGCCAGCTTGAAGCCCACCCCCTGGAACTCGGCGATTCTCTGGCCGAACGCCTCGCGCTCGGTGGCGTACCGCACCGCCTCGTCCAGGGCCCGCTGGGCCAGGCCCACTGCGAAGGCGGCCACCATCGGCCTGGAGCGGTCGAAGACCTTCATGGCGATGGGAAAACCCTCCCCTTCACGGCCCAGCAGAGCCTCCGCCGCTAGCTCGACCCCGTCCAAGGCCACCTCGGCGGCGCTCGAGGCCCGCTGCCCCATCTTGGGGAGCTTTTTGGAGACCTCCAGGCCCCTTTGCTCGCGCTCCACTAAGAAGGCGCTGATCCCCCGGTGCCCGGCCTCGGGGTCGGTCTTGGCGAAGACCACCAGGAAGGCCGCCTCGGGGGCGTGGCTGATCCAGGTCTTGCGCCCGGAGAGCACCCAGCCCGCTTGGGAGCGCACCGCGCGGGTTTGGATCGCGGCGGCGTCTGAACCGGCTTGGGGCTCGGTCAGGGCGTAAGCACCGGGGCTCTGGGCGAGCCGGGGCAGGTAGGCCCGCTTCTGCTCCTTGGTCCCGCCGATCAGGATGGCATCGGCCACCAGGTTGTTGAGCAAGATCGCCGCGGCGATCCCGGCGCAGCCCCAGGCCAGTTCCTCGGCTACCACCACCACCTCCAAAGGCCCCAGCCCGACCCCGCCGTACTCCTCGGGGATGAGCAGGTGAGTGAAGCCCAGCTTCCGCGCCTCGGCCACCAGGGGGTGGGGAAAGCAGGCCTCCTGGTCGTAGCGGGCGGCCTGGGGGGCGATCACCTCGCGGGCGAAGGAGCGGGCCAAGGCCCGGATCTGCCGCTGTTGGGGGGTCAGGTTGAAGTCCATCGAAGACTCCTGGAAGTTGGCGACGAGCGCCCTCAGTCTATCGCAGGGCGTCTTCCGGCGAGCAACCCCGAGCTTCCCCGGATAAAGGGTCTTCTTACCTTTCGGGAACGACTATGGCCCTGCCGGGGGTCCGCCGGGCGCGGGTTCCGGTTGAGGAGCCTTGGCCCTCGAGCCCCGCTGGTGGGCGTAGACCTGAGTGAATTCGGCCCCCAACAGGATGATCTGGGCCGAGTAGTAAATCCACAGGAGCAGGATCACCAAGGCTCCCGCAGCCCCGAAGGTGCTGGCGGTGGCGCTATGTCCCAAGTACTGACCGATGAGGAACTTGCCCAGGTTGAACAGCAAGGCCGTGACGATAGCCCCGATCCACACATCCCGCCAGGTCACCGGGACGTCGGGGACATATTTGTAGAGCAGGGCGAAAACCAGGGTGATCACCAGGAAGGAGAAGAAAAAGCTCACCAGCTGCCACAAGAACTTGGAGCCGGGGGCACCGGCAAAAGCCCAGGTTCCCAGGGCGCTTAGGGCGGCGCTGGCGATTAGCGAGACCAGGACTAAAAAGCCGAGCCCCAGCACCATACCCAAAGCCGCCAGCCGAGCCCGGACCAAGGCGCTGACCCCTCCCCGCTGCCGAGGCTGGGCGTCCCAAACCGTGTTGAGGGCCTGCTGAAGCTGGAGGAACACCCCGCTGGCCCCCAGCACCAGGGTCAGCACCCCCACCAGCCCGGCCCACCACCCCGAGCCGTGGCGGCTGGCCCCCTCGAGCATGCTGGCGATCAGCTCACGACCCTGCTGGCCCACCAGCCCGCCGAGTTCGGCCAGAATGCGCTCCTGGGCTTGGGCTCGGTCGAAGACCAGCCCGGCCACGGCGATCGCGATCAGGAGCAAAGGGGCCAGGGAGAACACCGTGTAGTAGGCCAGCGAGGAGGCCAGCACCGGCACCTTGTCCTCCTGCCACTCGCGGAAGGTCTGGCGCAGAATCGTCCACATAGGGTCCAGCCCCATCTTGGGGTGGGTTGAGTTTGGCTCGCGTTAGGTCAGCCACAGAATTCCCGTTGGCCTCGGCTCGAGGGAGATACGTCCTCGAGCCGAGGCCAGTAGCAAAGCTACCGTGCGCGTTCCGCACCACCAACAGCGCGTGCATTTGTTCCATCACCCACTTTTGCCGGCGGCTTTCTTGCAGACGGACTTGCCCATCGCCAGGTCGTGGCCGATGACCCCCGCCGAAACCCCAGCTTTTAGGCCTTGTAGATGCCCCCTGCCCTCACCGCGCTTCCCTCGTTTAGACGATCTAATGGGCGTGCGACCTCCCCGACATACAAAAACCCATCCGGGAGCCGATTCGCGTACAGATTGCAGGGGGCTCCCGGATGGATTTTCTCTTGGTGGGCGATCCCGGACTCGAACCGGGGACCTCACGCTTATCAGGCGTGTGCTCTAACCAGCTGAGCT
>DASTSL010000003.1:0-3515 GCA_035760705.1 Meiothermus sp.
GGAGCGGGTAAACTCGAAAAGCGATGAGACTCTACTGGGCAGTACCCCTGCTGGTTGCCTTGGCTGCCTGTGCACCCTCCACCACTACGCCCTCCACGGTTCAGGTTCGAGTAGATACCCCGGTTAGCTTTTATCCGAGCCAGGTCGGGCTCGAGTGGACCTATCAGCCCCAAGGGGCCCGCAGCAACGAACCCCCCTACAAGCTCACCGCGCTGGGAACCGGCAGCTTCGCGGGCGAGGCCGCCCTGCGCTTCCGTTTTAGCGGGCGGGGCCAGGACCGGGTCTATTACCGGCGGATCGGGCCGGACGGGGTGCAGCTTTTGGGCTTCGAAGAGAACATCACCCAGACCCGGGTGCGCTTCAACCCGCCGATGCAGGAATACCCCCCGGAAGGCAGCCTGAAGGTCGGGGCCACCTGGGGCGGGAAGACCAGCTTCGAGACCACCCTCACCGTGCAAAACAACGCCCGGATCGCCCAGGACAGCCTCGAGTACACCTACACTGTGGCCGGAGAGAGCGAGTTCAGCACCGCAGCCGAGAAGTTCAAAGGGTATCGCATCAACCTCGATCTCAAGGACAGCGCGGGCCGGGTGGAGCGCTACGAGATCTGGTTCGCGCCCAACGTGGGCGAGGTCCGCACCCGCGAGGGCTTGTTGCTGGTCGAGCGAAATTTCAAGTAGGTCGTACGCCAAGGACCTTTGCGACGTACGGGGCAAAGCGTACGACGTGCGACTCGATTTGTTGGTGCTGAAACACTTTCAAAGTTTTCAAAACGTCTAGAGTCAGGGATAAGTCATCCTGGAGGCTGCCCGTGGTTTTAGACAAAGTTGATAGCCCTCGAGACCTCAAGACCCTCAGCGAAGAAGAACTCCTGACCCTGGCCCAAGAACTCCGCGGCGAGATCATCCGGGTCTGCGGGCAGAACGGGGGGCATCTGGCCTCGAGCCTGGGGACCGTCGAACTCATCGTGGCCTTACACCGGGTTTTCGACTCGCCCAAAGACCGCCTGCTCTTCGACGTGGGCCACCAGGCCTACGCCCACAAGATCCTCACCGGGCGCAAGGACGTGTTCCACACCATCCGCCAGGAAGGCGGGATCTCCGGCTTTACCAAGGTCTCCGAGTCCGAGCACGACGCCATCACCGCGGGCCACGCCAGCACCTCGCTGGCCAACGCCCTGGGCATGGCCATCGCCCGCGACACCTTGGGCCAGGATTACCGGATCGTCAGCGTGATCGGGGACGGGGCGCTCACCGGGGGGATGGCCCTGGCGGCCCTCAACGTGATCGGCGAGCAGAAGCGCAAGATGCTGATCATCCTGAACGACAACGAGATGAGCATCAGCGAGAACGTGGGGGCTCTCAACCGCTACTTCAAGGAGTTCCAGATCAAGAAGTGGGTGCAAGACACCCAGAAGTGGGGCCGGGATGTCCTCGAGCACATCTCCCCGCGGCTTTTCAACCTGGTGGACCGGGCCAAGGAGGCCGCCAAGCTGGTGCTGCACCAGGAGAACCCCTTCTACGCCTGGGGGGTGCGCTACGTGGGGCCGGTGGACGGCCACGATGTCAAGGGCCTCATCCACCTCTTCCAAGAACTCAAGGAACTCGACGGCCCCACCATCCTGCACGTGGTCACCCAGAAGGGGAAGGGCTACAGCGTGGCCGAGGCCGACCCCATCTACTGGCACGGCCCGCCCGGGTTCAACCCGGAAAAGCCCGAGAAAGTCTCCAAGGGCTACTCCTGGTCGGCGGCCTTCGGGGATGCGCTGAGCGAACTCGCCGACCTCGAGCCCCGGCTGTTCGTCATCACCCCGGCCATGCGCGAGGGGAGCGGGCTGGTGAAGTATTCCCAGACCCACCCCGCCCGCTACCTCGACACCGGCATCTGCGAGGACGTGGCGGCCACGGCAGCGGCGGGGATGGCCTTGCGCGGGCTCAAACCGGTGCTGGCCATCTACTCCACCTTCATGCAGCGGGCCTACGACCAGATCATCCACGACATCGCCATCGAGAACCTGGACGTGATCTTCGCCGTAGACCGTGCAGGAATCGTGGGCGGGGACGGGGCGACCCACAACGGGGTGTTCGACATCGCCTACTTGCGCACCATTCCCAATGTGCAAATCGCCGCGCCCAAGGACGCCCTCGAGCTTCGCGCCATGCTCAGACGGGCCCTCGCCCTGGGCGGCCCCATCGCCCTCCGCTATGCCCGCGACAACGTGGAAAAAGTTCCCGAGGGAAGCTGGCCCGAGATCGCGTGGGGGCGTTGGGAGGTGCTCAAGGAGGGTAGTAAGGCTTACCTCCTGACCTTCGGCAAAACCCTCAAGTACGCGCTCGAGGCCGCCGGGGGAAACCCCGAGATTGGGGTCATCAACGCGCGGTTTATCAAACCGCTGGATCGGGAGATGCTCGAGCGGCTGGCCCTGGAGGGCTACAAACTCCTCACCGTGGAGGACCACCAGAAGCAGGGCGGGTTCGGCTCGGCGGTGCTCGAGGCCCTAAACGAGCTGGGTCTCAAGCCGGACATCCGGGTGCTGGGATTGCCCGACCAGTTCTTCGACCACGGCTCGATCACCCGGATGCACAAAGAAGCCGGGATTAACGCACAGGCGATTCTCGAGGCCCTGGCGGAGATGGGGATCGCGGCCAAGCGCCCGACCCTGGACAGCAAACGCTAAACCTCGGGGCGACCCGGGGCTTTGGAGTGATACCAGGCTGCCTCGCCGCCAATGCCTAGCTGCTCGACACCGCGCGGGTCCGCTCCTGGTGGATACCGGGATCGTTTGGGAGAGCCGCAAACCGTTGCAATTCTTCGTAGAGACCAAGGTCGGAGAAATCTACTTCGGGCACCGCCCCAACCCACCCTCGAGGCAGTCACGAACCTGGACCGGCTCGGGGTGATCGCTAGGGCGGCCTCCGAAGCATATCCCTTTGTATTTTCGTAAACCATGCTATAATATTCGCTATCAGCGGGCGAGGAGCCCGCTTTTTTATTGGGGCTCGAGCTGGATTGACCGCGATGCATCTAAGTTGCGGCAGGGTAAGTTGGTCACCTCGAGCATTGGCGGGGACGCCTGGGGGGATAGGAGGGGCGCAATGCCCGCAAGCCTCATCACCCCCGCATCTGACAGGTGAGACTATTGATCCTGGTGCTCGCCCTGCTATCCCTGGCCCTGGGACAGGGCTTCCACCAGGAGCCGCAGGTGCAGGTGTTGCAGCGGGAGGAGGAGGTGGCCCGCTTCGTCGCCTTCCGCACCCAGAACCTGATCCTGGTGGGTTCGACCGCTCCGGTGGGGGGCCTCGAGCGGCTCCTCACCGGCAAGACCCTGGTGGTGGTGACCGGGAAGCAGGACCAGGGCAAGCTGGGCTGGCTCTCCGGGCGCAGCTACACCTTGCGGCTGTTGCCGGGCCGGGTCAACGGGGACTTCCTGCTGGCCGACGACCGCTACCTCATCGCCCGCCAGGGCGACCGCTGGCTGCTCCTCGACCACCCGCCCACGGTGCTCACGCTGCGCC
>DASTSL010000004.1:0-10347 GCA_035760705.1 Meiothermus sp.
CGCTCGATCAGCTCGAGGAATACCTGGCAACTCGAGGCGGTGTGGCATGAGAAAACTGGTGGTGGCCGAGTTCATGACCCTGGACAGCGTGGTGGAAGCCCCCTACCGGTGGGCGTTCGAGTTCGGCAGCAAAGAGCAGGAAAGGATCAACGACACCCTGCGCATCGTGCAGTTGACCCCGCCCGGCTCGGCCTGCTCGATCCACTTAAGCAGCGGGATTCATGGCATGCCGCCGGGCTCCTTGCGGGGCTTGCAGATCGTGGTGTCGGATATTGAGGCAGCGCGGAGAGAGTTAATCGAGGGTGGGGTGGAGGTGAGCCCCGTCCGGCACGTCGAAGGCGGGGTGTGGCTCGAGGGGAAAGGGGGAGACTGGAACTCGTTCGCCTTTTTCAGCGATCCCGATGGCAATTCGTGGGTGTTGCAAGAGCGCCCGGCGAAGTCCCAAGGAGGGTCAGTATGAATCCCAACGCGGCCAGTTCCAAAACGGCAAAGGGCGACTACGCGAAGGTGAACGGCCTCGAGCTGTACTACCAGATCCACGGCACCGGCGAGCCTCTGGTGCTGCTCCACGGCGGTCTCGGCTCGACCGAGATGTTCGGCCCAATTTTGCCACAGCTTGCCCAAGGTCGGCAGGTGATCGCCGTAGACTTACAGGCCCACGGGCGCACCGCTGACATTGACCGCCCCATCCGCTACGAATTCATGGCCGATGACATCGCCGCCCTGATCCGGCATCTCGGTTTGGAACAGGCTGACCTGATGGGTTACTCCCTGGGAGCAGGCACGGCCCTGCGAACCGCCATCCAACACCCGCAGTTGGTGCGTAGGCTGGTGGTGATCTCCACCCCGTTCAAGCGCCAGGGCTGGTATCCCGAGGTGCTGGCGGGGATGAACGCGATGGGGCCGGAAGCCGCCGAGGCCATGAAGCCCTCCCCCATCTACCGGGTATATGCCCAGATCGCCCCACGGGTGGAAGACTGGCCCCGGCTCGTCAGCAAAGTTGCTGAGATGCTGCGCCAAGAGTACGACTGGTCGGCGGAGGTAGCCGCGCTGCCCATGCCGGTGCTCCTGGTCTTCGCCGACGCCGACAGTATGCCGCCCAGCCACGCGGCTGAGTTCTATGGGCTGCTCGGAGGTGGCAAACAGGATGCGGGCTGGGATCACGCCAACATGCCCCAGAACTGGCTGGCTATCCTGCCCGGTACCTCGCACTACAGCCTGCTGGCCTCGCCCTTGCTGACTCCGATAGTGGCGGCATTTTTGCGAACCCATATGCCTTGATCGTACCGTTCAGCATTACCCAGCAAATCAAATGGCAGGAACAGGAGGAAAGTTCATGACCAAGACCGAATTCACCATTCAGCCCGGCAAACAAGAACTCTGGATCACCCGCTGGTTCGACGCGCCCAGGGAACTCGTCTTCAAGGCCTACACCGACCCCGAGGCCATCCCCCAGTGGTGGGGGCCGGCCCACTTGAGCACGAGTGTGGAAGCCCTCGAGCCCCGTGCCGGCGGCCAGTGGCGCTTCGTGCAACGCGACCCAGAGGGCAACTTTCACGCCTTTCACGGGGTTTTTCACGAGGTAACCGCCCCCCAGCGGATCGTGCAAACCTTCGAGTACGCCGGCGCACCGGGGCACGTGCAGCTCGAGACCCTCACGCTCGAGGAGAGCGGCGGCAGAACCAAGATGACCGCGCACTCGGTATTTGAGTCGGTGGAGGCCAGGGATGGCATGGTAGCGGCGGGGATGGAAGGCGGGTTCAACGAGGGCATGGAGCGGCTGACGCGGCTGCTCGAGACCCTCAAGGAGCAAGCCTGAAGCCCCCGGCAGAGGAAACCTGAGATGAGCGCGCCCCAACCCAGCATCCTGGACCAACTCTTCGCGCCGTTGCCCCAGGCCCAGCGCGCAGCTTTAGAGCGGCTACGGGGCATCGTCAAATCGGTCGCGCCGGACGCCGAGGAATGCACCAGTTACGGGCTACCCGCCTTCAAACTGGGCAAGAAGAAGCTGGTGGCCTTCGGGGCTTGGAAGGATCACTGCTCCTTCTACCCGATGAGCGCCAGGGTACTGGCCGCATTCGCCCAGGAGCTTGCCGGCTACGGCATCAGCAAGGGCACCATCCGTTTCCGACCCGACCAGCCGCTGCCCGAATCCCTGGTGCGACAAATCGTGGAGGCGCGGCTAGAGGAAATCTCGAGCCCCAAGCCAGCGGCTTCCCTAAAATCCCCGCGCCCGCCCTCAGCGCGCTGAGGGCGGGGTATCAGCGGCTCGAGCAGTGCAGCACCGCGAGCGAGGCGGGGTTGGCGAAGCCGCAGGGAATGGAGCCGAAGGCTTTGGGGCTACTCCGGCAGGCGCTGACGGCAGCGGGTCTAAGTTGCGGCAGGGTAAGTTGGTCACCTCGAGTGTTGGCGGGGACGCCTGAGGGGAATGTAAGGGGCGCAATGCCCGCAAGCCTCATCACCCCCGCATCTGACAGGTGAGACTTAGCCTTCCCGCCGACCTGATCCTGCTACAAGCCGAAACTATTCAGCGGTCCCGGATCTGGCAGTCCAGAAACCTCCCCGTCCCACAAAACAATTCCAACCTCGAGGCCACACTAGGTTCATGCCCGGGTGGCCCCGTTTGCTTTTCCTCCTGCTGATCTTTTGCAACCTGGCCCAAGCCCAGAGCCTCTACCTCTTCAGCCCCCAAGGCCCCCTGCGGGGCGGGGCCGACGAAGCGCTGGGGGTGGGTTACTTTCTGGGGATTCCCTATGCCCAGGCCGAGCGCTGGAAGGCTCCGGTGCCCGCTCCGGGTTGGACCGCGGTGCGGGAGGCAAGACGTTTCGGCAACGCCTGCCCGCAACGGGGGGTCTTCACCACCCGGCTGGGGGGCTACCTCCCACCGCAGAGCGAGGACTGTCTCAACCTCAACGTGTGGATGCCGCTCGAGGCCCCGCCCGCGGGCGGCTGGCCGGTGATGGTGTGGATTCACGGGGGCAGCTTTACCGGCGGGGGGAGCGGGGAGGCCATCTACGACGGGGGCCGGCTGGCGGCGGGGGGAGCGGTGGTGGTCTCCCTCAACTACCGGCTGGGGCCTTTGGGCTGGCTGGCCCTGCCCGCTTTGCAGGCCGAAGACCCGCAGAGGTCGGTGGGGAATTACGGGCTGCTGGACCAGCTCGAGGCATTGCGCTGGGTGCAAAAGAATATCCGGGCCTTCGGCGGGAACCCGCAGAACGTGACGGTATTCGGGCAGTCGGCGGGGGGAATGTCGCTGTGCGATCTGTTGGCCAGCCCAAAGCGCCAGGGGCTCGTCCACAAAGCCATCCTGATGTCGGGGAACTGCACCTTGGTCCGTAGCCCCGAGGAAGATTTCAAGTTTGGCACCGAATGGGCTCAGGCCATGGGCTGCTCCGGTGCGGATCTGGCCTGTCTGCGCCAGGTGCCGCTCTCCAAGATGTATCCGCCCGAGGGCTCGGTGCTCACCAACCTGGTGCAGCGGGTCGAGGCCGGGGGCTTCGAGCGCTCGCCCTGGAAACCGCATCTGGACGGAGTGGTGCTCGACAAAGTGCCGCTGCAAGCGCTAAAGGAGGGTCGGGCCGCGGGAATTCCGCTCCTGGCGGGGGGAACCCGGCAAGAGCTGTGGGGCGAACTGCTCTCCGCACCGGGGGATTGGGCCGGGTTCGAGGAGCGAGCGAAAAAGGTCTTCGCCGGGAAGGGCGAGGCCGCTCGAGCCCTCTACCAGCAGCTCTACCCGGACAGCCCCGGCGAGGCCTGGGCTTATTTCCAGACCGACCGAATGCTGCTGTGCCCCAGCCTGGAGGCGGCCCGCGTGCAGGGCGAGTGGGCGCTCACCTACGGCTACCTGGTCAGTTACCGGTCCCCAGTTTTTCCCGATCTGGGGAGCTTTCACGGGATCGAGATGCCGCTGTTGTTCGGTACGCAAAACACCTGGCCCGCGCAGGCTATCTTCATCACCGCCCAGGCCTACGAAGAATCCTTGCCGATCAGCCGCGAGCTACAGCGGCACTGGCTCGAGTTCGCCCGGAGCGGCGAGCCCGGCTGGCTTCCTTACGACTCGGGGAAGGTGCTCGAGATCGGGCTCGGATTCAAGGTCTCCGACAATCCCTACGACGAGCGGTGCGGGCTGTTTCGCTAGGCCGAGGGTTTACCCGCTACTCCCGGGGCTGTGGCTCAACTGAGCCCGGCCTGATGCGCTTCTGTGGATCTGGTTTGAGTTCAATTAGACCGCTCCTAAGCCTCCCTAGGGATGTTATCCCTTTCGCCAAACCCCGCGCAGAACGCTGCCAGACTACGGGCCAGATATGCGCTCGCTGGCCCTTCTGCTACTCTTCAGCTTCGCCCTCGGGAGTTTCGCGCCGGGGCAGCAGGTCGTGCAGATCGCCCAAGGGGCGGTGCTGGGGGGGGTCAACCCGGGAGCGGGGGTGGCCTATTATCTGGGGATCCCCTACGCCCAGGCCGAGCGCTGGAAAGCCCCCAAACCGCCCGGGCGCTGGGCACAGCCCCACGACGCCACCCGGTTCGGCCCGGCCTGCCCCCAGTCGGTGGACTTTATCGCCAGCCTGAGCGGGGTTCCCCCGCAGAGCGAGGACTGCCTCAACCTCAATATCTGGACGCCGCTGGGCCGAGCCCCACAAGGGGGCTGGCCGGTGATGGTGTGGGTTCACGGGGGCGCTTTCACCTTCGGGAGCGGGCGCGACCCCTTGTACGACGGGAGCACGCTGGCCTCGAGCGGGGTCGTGGTGGTGACCTTCAACTACCGGCTAGGGCCTTTGGGCTGGCTGGCCCTGCCCGCTTTGCAGGCCGAAGACCCTCTGGGCTCGACGGGCAACTACGGGCTGCTGGACCAGCAGGCGGCGCTGCGCTGGGTGCAGCAGAACATCCAGGGTTTCGGCGGGAACCCCCGCAACGTCACGGTCTTCGGTGAGTCCGCCGGGGGGATGTCGGTGTGCGCCTTGCTGGCCAGCCCGGCCTCCAAGGGGCTTTTCCAGAAGGCCATCATCCAGTCCGGAGGCTGCACCTACGTGCGCCCTCTCGAGGACGGCTTCCGCTTTGGGCTCGAGTACGCCCGTGAGCGGGGCTGCCCGGGCGGAGACTTGGCCTGCCTGCGGGCTTTGCCGCTGGAGAAGATGCTGCCCAAAGTCGAGCAGAACCTCCAACAAGCACTCACCAACGTGCAGGCCCAGCCCTTCTACGACTCGCCGTGGAAGCCCCACCTGGACGGGGCCGAGTTGGATCTGCTGCCGCTCGAGGCCCTGCGCCAGGGCCGGGCCGCGGGGATCGCCCTCATCGCCGGGGGAAACGCCGAGGAGGTCTGGAGCGAATACCTCTTCGCCCCCGGCGACTGGGACGGCTTCAAGATGCGGATCAAGGCCGAGTTGGGGGCCGCCACCGCCGAGCAGGCGATGCGGGTGTACAAAACCTACCCCGACCCCCGCGAAGCCTGGGCCTACTTCCAGTCCGAGCGCACCCTGCTCTGCCCCAGCCTCGAGGCCGCCCGGGTGCAGTCCCGCTACGCCCCGGTTTACAGCTACGTGCTCACTTTCCGGGCTCCGGGGCTTTCGTTCCTACGCAGCTTCCACGCCCTCGACCTGCCCCTGCTGTTCGGCAACCTGAACGTGGGGGCCTTCGCGGTGGGTTTTATGGGGGGCTGGGCCGAGCCGGGCCGGGAGATGGGCGCTCGGATGCGCGAATACTGGGTGAGCTTCGCCAAAACCGGCACGCCCCAAGGCCGGATGGGCTGGCCGATGGCCTCGAGCGGGCAACTGCTGAACCTCAGCCTGCCGCTCGAGGCCGAAGCCAACCCCTACACCGAGCGCTGCCAGGTCTTCCGCACCACCCCGGACCCCCGGGCGGAGGTAGCGGAAGAATCTGCCGCCGCCCCGAATAGCGGGGATTGATCGGGGATCAAACGCTTGCCGTTGTTGGGCGCACCGCGGTGTGCCCCTGCGTTTCGCGTTCGGGGTTTTGCGTTTAGCATCAGGGTATGCCCCTCCTCGAGCTCTCCCCTTCCGACCAGTACCTCATCGCCAGCGGGGACACGGCCCTGCTCGAGGTCTGGGAAGCACTCTCCCCAGGGCTTTTCCCGCCCTTCCCCCCGGTGGAGCTTCCGGGCGGGCTGAACGGCTTGTTGCAGCGTGGCGGCTTCGGCCAGACCTTCTTCTTCGGGGCGGAGGTCCTGGGGCTGACCTTGAAAACCCCGCGGGGGCGCACCGTGCAGGCCGGGGGCCGGGTGGTCAAGAACGTGCAGGGCTACGACCTGGTGCGGCCCTTCGTGGGGAGCTTTGGGGCGCTGGGGGAAGCCGTTTCGGTCACGCTCCGGCTGCGACCGGGCCGGGCTTCGGTCTTTTTGCGGAAGCCGCTCGAGCCCAACCCCGAAGCGTCGAGCGTTTGGCGTGCGGCGTTCGGTGTTCAACCCCGTTTTCTCTGGCAACACGAAAGCACCCTTTTTGCCTTCCACTTCGGCCACCCCACGGAGGTCGCGCGCTTTCGCCAGGCCTTCGGCGGCGAGGTTGTGGATAACCCTGTGGATTACTCGAGGCTTTTCCCCGGTGGGATGGGGGTCGGGGCAGGCCCCCTGCGCGATTCGCGCTTCTCCTGGGCCGACGGCGGGGCCAAGCCCCCGCTGCCCCAGGTCTTCCACAAGCTGGCCTCAGCGCTTTGAGCGCCGCGAAGGAATGAGCCCGGAGCGTTGCCGGGCGATGCCCGCGACGGATGGGGGTGGTTGCCAAAGGGCTTCTCGAGCGGAAAGCGCCCTTCAGCCGAAGGGGCCGCGGTTTCTTGCTCAGGGTAGGGCCACCCGCAGGGTCTTGGGGTGAATCCGCACCTCGTAAAGGGCCTGGGGCTCGAGCAGCTCCCCGTCGGTGTGGGCCGCCACGGGCCGGTCGAAGCGCACCGTGAAGGTGATCCCGGTGTATTCGTGCACCCTGGGATGGTGGACGTGCTTCCCGAGGAGCAACTGGGGCAATATCCCCACCACCCCCAACCGGCTGAACTCCCCGGCCACCACCCCCGACAAAAGCCCATCGGTGGGGCTGGCCGAGGGCGCGATGGGGATGCCCCCGCCGTAGGCATAGCCGTTCATCAGGGCGGCCAGGAGGGCTTTGCCCTGGAAGAGCACCTTCCCCCCCGACTCGAGCGTCAAGGTAGGCAGGGAAAGCTCCTTGAGCACCGCGAAGATCGAGTAGAGGTAGCGGGGCATCCCGCGCAAAAAGGTCGGCGCGGTCAGGGCCTTGCGGGCCACCATGGCGTCGAAGCCGATCCCCAACGAGGCCCCGAAGGGCTGGCCGTTGACCTCGCCCAAGTCCACCGTGCCGACCGGGCCGGTGAGGGCGATCTTCAGGGCTTGCGGCAGGGGCTTTTTGTGTAGCCCGAGCATCCGGGCGAAGTCGTTGCCCGAGCCGATGGGCACCACCCCCAGCACCTTGGCGGAGTGGGCCAGGCCGCGGATTGCCTCGTGGACGGTGCCGTCCCCACCGATGGCGATGACCCGCTCAGCCGGGGTGGTCTGGGCCAGTAGGGTAGCGTGGCCGGGGCCTTCGGTCTGGACGACCTGAACTTGGCCGTTGGGGTGGATCGAAGCGACGGCGCTTTGGATCTGGGGGAGCATCCGCCCCACCCGACCCCGACCCGCCGCCGGGTTGACGATGACCAGGCTCTGCATTGCTGGCTATTCTAGCGCGTTTTTTAGCAACTCCGGCAAAGGGAGCCGCCGGGCGCGTTTGAGCTGAGGGGCGAAGGTTTACCCGGAGGTCGGTGGGGCTCGAGCCCGACCGATCAAACGCCCCAAATGGAGATTATACCCCCGGTGCCGGTCTTAACGCTCAGGACATTTCAACCCGGCACTGCGCTAAAATGCTTCCAAAGGAGGCCCGCCGTGACCCGTCCGCTGGCCCAGAAAGACCTTCCTCAGCTCGTGGATCTGCTCGCTTGGATGGACCAGGATGTTTCCAGGGGGGTGATGGCCCCCGAGTCGCGCAGCCCGGAGGGGCTGTACTGGGAGGTGCTGGCCCTGGGCGGCGAGGCCGAATGGGAGACCCTGGTGGTCGAAGAGGACGGCAAGCTCGCGGGGTACGCCGCCCTCTACCCCTTCTGGGAAGGCGGAGCCCTGGAAGGGCCGCTGGTGCGGGGCCCGGAGGGAAAGAAGCTGCTCGAGAAGATCATCGCTCGGGCCAAGGCGCGGGGCTACCCTACCCTGCACGCCTTCCCTCAAGAATCCAACCGCCCGCTGCGCAAAATGCTCGAGGAGGCCGGTTTCGCTGCCCAGCACACCACCTATTTCTTCGCCATCCCCCGCACCGACCTGACCTACCCGCCCCCTCCCGACGTCCGCATCATCGTGGACGAACCCCCCGACCCCGAGATGTACCGCAAGCTCTACCAGGCCTGCGAGGACAACTGGGCCCAGCGTCTCTCTTGGAGCGATGACGAACTGGTCGAGCACTTCGACGATAACGAGGTGACGCTGCTGGTGGCTTATCGCTTCGCGGACGGAGCCCTTCACGAACCGCTGGGGATGGTGGAACTCGAGCGCGACGACGACTGGGCCGAGATCGCCTATATCGGCGTGGTCCCTGAGCGGCGCGGGCAGGGGATTGGCCGGGCCCTCTTGGGCGCCGCCGCCAACTTAGCCTTCACCGACCCCCACGTCCAGAAGCTGCGGGTGCGGGCCCACGACCACGAGAAAGCCGCCATGGAGCTATATAAGCAACTGGGATTCCAGCTCGAGGAAGCGGTGGTCACCTACGCCCTGGATTTAGACCAAGCCTGAAGCGCCAGCCGGTAGGTCTGCGCATGGGCCTCAACCGTGATCCTGGGGTCGCGGTTATATCCTCCACCCATCACGATCACCAGCGGTATCCCGGCTTGGCGGACACGCCCAAACACCATCCGGTCGCGCTCGGCCAATCCTTTCAAGCTCAAGCTGAGCCGCCCGAAGCGGTCTTGGGCCAGCACGTCCACCCCGGCGTTGAAGAACACCAGATCGGGTTTGAAGGCAAGAGCGGTGGAGAGGGCCTGCTCGAGTGCTTCCAGATAGGCCCCGTCGCCGGTTCCATCGGGCAATCCCACGTCGAGGTCGCTTTTCTCCTTACGCAAAGGGTAGTTGCGCTCGCCGTGAAGCGAGAGGGTAAAGACGCTGGGATCGTCCTGGAAAAACACCGCCGTGCCGTTCCCCTGGTGGGCGTCCAAATCCACGATCAGCACCCGCTCCCCAAACCCCGCTCCGCCGTCGCGGCGAAACGACCTCTCGGCGCGAAGGTTGGCCACCGCGACCGCTACATCGTTGAAGAGGCTGTAGCCCTCGGCCCGGTCGGGGTAGGCGTGGTGGGTGCCCCCGGCCAGGTTCATCCCCAAACCGGTCTCGAGCGCGTCCCGGGTCGCAGCCAAGGTTCCCCCGGCGGCGTGCAGGGCCCGATTCAGCAGGCTCTCGCTCCAGGGCAGCCCCACCCGCAGGGATTCTTGCCGGGAGAGCCCCTGGGTGCGGAGGCGCTCGAGATAATTCCGCTCGTGGGCCAGCTCGAGCGCTTCCCAGGAAAGAGCCGGGGCCGGGCGCACCCTTAGCTCGCCGCGCAAGGCCTCAGCCACCCCGCCGTACTTGTACCGGGGAAAGGGGTGATGGTCGGGAAGCTCGAGGACGTGGTGGGCGGTCGAGTAAGCGGTGAAGGGCATCTGGATTTATTGTGCCGGTTTTGCCGGGGGCTTCCGTGGGGGGCACAACGATTAGAGGCTAAACGCTTAGCCGGGCTGCGCTTTTTAGGCCGCTTACCCGTGAATTGCCCCTGGGGGAGCTTAGGGCGGGGAAGCTCGAGGCCATATCGCCCAGGGCATGAAATAATAGCCGCGATGGAGATTGTTCGTTCGGTACAAGAAGCCCTGCCGGGGCTCAAAGGCTTTTTCCTGCTGGTCACCCAGCTCGGCTCGGAACAAGCTTACATCGTGCTGTTGGCCCTGTACTTGTGGCTGGTGGACCCGGTGATGGGCCGCAGGCTGGGGATGCTGGTGGGGTTTTCTTACGCGCTCAACGCGGGGTTCAAGGAATGGTTCAACGAACCCCGGCCCTACCAGATAGACCCCAGCGTCTCCTTCCCCGAGGCCGAAGCCACCGGGACCGGGAACGGCTTCCCCAGCGGCCACGCCCAAACGGCAGCCACTTATTGGTTTTTCGTGGCCTTAGGCCACCGCAGAGGCTGGCTGTGGGCGTTGGCGGTGGTGCTGGTGGGGCTCATCGGGCTCTCGAGGATCTACCTGGGCGTCCATTTCCTCTCCGACGTGCTGGGCGGTCTACTGATCGGGGTAGGGCTGGCCTTGGCGGGGGTCTACTTCCCGGTGCGCGAGTTACCCCCTACT
>DASTSL010000005.1:0-17013 GCA_035760705.1 Meiothermus sp.
CAGGACCACAAACGCCTCAAGGATAACGACGAAGGCCCCATGACCGGGGGGATGGGTGCGGTAGCCCCCTACCCCCTGAGCCCGGCGCTGCTGGCGGAGGTGCACCGCCGGGTGCTCGAGCCCCTCATCGCCGGGATGTGCGCCGAGGGGGTGTGCTACAAGGGCGTGGTCTATGCCGGGATCATGCTCACTCAGGATGGCCCCAAGGTGCTCGAGTTCAACGCCCGTTTTGGCGACCCCGAATGCCAAGCCCTGATGCCCCTACTCAAAACCGATCTGATCGAACTGGCCCTGGCGGTGGCGGAGGGGCGGCTACACGAACTCGAGCTGGAATGGCACCCCCAGGCCTCGGCCTGTGTGGTCATGGCTGCGCCCGGTTACCCCGACGCCCCCAAAAAGGGCCTGCTCCTGAGCCTGCCTGAGAACTCCCCCGAGGGTGTCTTGTACTTCCAGGCCGGGACCAAGCGCGCCGAGGAGGGCCTGCTGACGAACGGGGGGCGGGTGATCAACGTGGTGGGGCTGGGGGCCGATTTGCGAGAGGCGCTCGAGCGGGCCTATGCCGGGGTCGAGGCGGTGCATTTCCCGCAAGCCCAGTACCGGCGAGATATTGGCCGGAAAGTGCTGGGCTAAAAACGGCTGCGCGCGGAACTTTTCGGTCGCTCATCTCGAGCGACTCCCCTCTTTCTTTAGCGAGGTTTTTTCTCGGTGTAGGTGGACGGTTATCTTCCCGAGTGCTAGCAGTAAGGACAGCGTTTCCTGAGCCCGCAGGCTGCCACCAGGGGCCGGGGAATTCCCCGGCTCATCGCCCGTGGAGCGTGTCGAGGAGCTGCTCATGAATCTTTCCGTTGCTGGCCACCAAGTAGCGGTTCCCCAGCCGGTAAGGCTCGCCCTGGACGCCGGTCACGGTTCCCCCGGCCTCGCGGATGAGGAGCCAGCCCGCGGCTACGTCCCAGGGGTTGAGCTTGACCTCCCAGAAACCCTCGAGCCGCCCCGCCGCTACGTAGGCCAAATCGAGCGCGGCGGCCCCGGGGCGGCGCACGGTGAGGCCCTTGCTTAAGGCCCGCTGGAAGTAGGTCAGGTTCTCGGCGTCCTTGGCCACGTCGTAGGGGAAGCCGGTGGCCAGCAGGCTGCGGATCAGGGTCTCGGTGCTCGAGACGTAGATGGGACGCCCGTTCTGAAAGGCCCCGCCGCCTTTGGTCGCGGTAAAGAGTTCGCCCCTGGCGGTGTCCAGCACCACCCCCACCACCACCTCGCCCTCGGCCTCGAGGGCGATGCTCACCGCGTAGAAGGGGAAGCCGTGGGCGTAGTTGACCGTGCCGTCGAGCGGGTCCACGATCCAGCGGAATTCGCTCTGGCCCTCCTGACCGCCTTCCTCGCCCAAGACCACGTGATCGGGGAAGCGCCCGAGCAGCAGGGCCCGGATGGCCTCCTCGCTCTCCCGGTCGGCTTGGGTCACGAGGTCGGTGGGGCCGGTTTTGCTCTCGAGCGCGAAGCCTTTTTCGCGGTAGTAGAGGTGGATGCCTCGAGCCAGGTAGGCGGCGTCGAGGGCGGCTTCCAAGTAGCGTCGCAAATCCATGTGCCTAGCCTAAGGGGTCGAGCGCCGCGCGTCTAACGTAGAGCGCACATCGGAGGCTTTACGCACGGTCAGGTACCGGGGCCGCCCGGCCAGGTCGTAATGCACCTGAACCGCTTCCCAACCGGCTCGCCGGGCTTCTTCGGCCAGGATTTGCACGTTGCTTTCGGCCATCTCGAGCGCCAACCCTCCCCCCGGTTTGAGCGCGTCCCAAGCCTGTCGCAATAGCGCTCGGGGCACGTCCAGCCCTTCCGGGCCGGAATAAAGCGCCTGGGGATTTTCGTAGGAAAGCTCGGGCGGGGCCTCCTGGCGGTAGCTTTCCGGCAGATAGGGCGGGTTCGAGACGATCAGGTCGAGCGCTTTTAGGTCGGCGGTGTAGGGCTCGAGCAAAACCTGGATCTCGAGCCCGGCGAGCCGGGCGTTCTCGCGGGCCAACTCCACTGCAACCGGATCGATATCGGTGGCCCAGACCTCGGCTTTAGGAAATCGCCGTTTGAGGGCTAAGGCGATGGCCCCGCTGCCGGTTCCCACGTCGAGCAGACGGCCAGGGAAGGAGCGGTCGCGGGGAAGCAATCCAAAGGCGAGTTCCACCAATCCCTCGGTTTCGGGCCGGGGGATCAGCACGCCGGGCCGGACCTCGAGCCGGAGATAACCGCCCGAGCGCTCATCTTCCAGACCCCGCACGTAAAACAGGCTGTAGCCCAAGATGAGCTGGAGCGGGTAACCCTGGCGGCGTTGCTGGAGCCACTCCTCCAGCTGCTCGGCAATCCCTTCGGGTACGGCTTCGTGGAGTCCCCGCAGGAGATCGGTGTCTTCCAGCCGCAGAGCGTGGGCCAAAAGCCAGCGGGCCTCCTGGGAGGAAAGCCCGGCTTCGCGGAAACGGCGTTCGAATTGTCGGAGCAGCTCGAGCCGGGTCATGAGACTTCTTGCAGAAGTCGCGGATCGCTACATCGGGTGCACTAGATGCGAGCGGGATGGGTGACTCAGCCCGTCCACCTCCGAGCAGGACCCCTCTTACCGCATCAAGTGCCTCCAGCTTAGGATTGCTATTTGTCGGGGGACTTACTCCGCCTCCTCCGGCTCGATCTGCATATCGTCGCCGCGAGGGATCACGATCACGTGCCGTTCCTCGCCCTCGCCCACCGAGGTGGTGGTGACCTTAGGGTGCTGTTTGAGGAGCAGGTGAATGATCCGGCGTTCACCCGAGCGCATGGGAGGTAGTTCGACCGGCTGGCCGCTCACCTCGACCTGCAAGGCCGCGTCCATGGCCAATCGCTTGATGCGCTCCTCCTGCCGTTTGCGGTACCCGGCGGCGTCCAGCACTACCCGGTACTCCCCGCCGAACTGCTTGGCCATGTAGACGTTGGCCAGGAACTCCGCCGACTTGAGGGTGCGTCCCTCCTTGCCAATAAACCGGCCCAGGTCGCCCCCCAGCACCTCGGCCCGCAGGAGTTCGCCCTCCTGGCGCACGTCCACCGAATAGGCCGGGTCCAGGCGCAGGAGTAGCCCAACCAGAAAGTGCTCGAGTGCTTCCTTGGGCCCTTGCTCGAGATGGGCAGGCTTAGCCACCACCGGGGCCTGGGGTTCTTCGGTGATCACCGGGCTCGGTGGCGCTTCCTCCTCACCGATGCCCATATCGGAAAGCAGGTCATCCAGACCTCGTTTCTTCTCGTCCATGTCCCATAGTCTAACAGGACGCTCAACGCCGAGGGCCTCCAATGCAAGCGTCGGCTCGTCAATCCCCAAAGGGAATCGGGTCCAAAAGGCTCGCCAACTCTATCCTCGAGAGTTGCACAAGGGTGCAACTTATCGCTTCCTCCAACCCATACTCGCTCTTTTGGTGAGTAGCCAGCCGCGTGCTAAATGCACAGCGCCCAAAGGCTCGTAGCTCGCGGTTTGTGGTCTTTTCCACTTGCCACGAGCTAGTGGCTTTATCTGACGTTTGGCTACTTCGCCGTGACCGGTCTTGCGGCCAGGCTGCGGTTGATGAGGACCTGCTGCCCCAGGCTGATCAGGGTGGAGAGAATCCAGTAGATGGTTACGCCGGAGGGGAACTGCAAGACCAGGAAGATAAAGATCAGGTTGATGAAGATGCCCTGGCGGATGGCGGTCTGGTTGCCGTGGGCGCTGAGCCAAGTAGAGGCGATCATCGAGGCCACGTAGAGCACTGGCAGGATGTAGAAGGGGTCGGGCAGGGCCAGGTCAGGCAGCCACAGGAAACCCTGGCTGAACTCGTAGTTGGAGATCACCTTCCACAGAACGAACAAAATAGGCATCTGCAAGAAGAGCGGCAAACACCCCGCTGCCGGGTTCACCTTATGCTCCTGGTAGAGCTTCATGGTGGCCTCGGTGCGCTTTTCCTGGTTGTCCTTGTACTTCTTGTTGATCTCCTCGATGAGGGGCTGGATGCGCTGGATCTCGGCCATGCTCTTGTACTGCTGGTGCATCAGGGGCCACAGCAGGAGGCGCACCAGGATGGTCAGGAACACGATGGCCAAAAACCAGCTCCCGGTGTAGCGGTGGCCGGTCTCCATCACCCACAAAAGCCCCAGCGACAGCCGTCCCCAGATGTCCGGGTTGAAGAGGCCGGGGAGTTCCAGGAGCCGCTCGACGTGCAGGCGGACCATCTCGTTTTGCCCGCCGTAGATCTTGAAGTTCTCGTCCCCGGCGGGAACCTGGACCTGGGCCACGCCCGCGTTATTTTGCAGGCTCAGGCTGATCGGGGTGACATCCTGGGGAACCAGCACCAGGGCATAGCCCTTGGTAGGTTGGGTCTGCCAGGAGACGTAGCGGGCCGGGCCGGAGCCGGAGTTCACCGGGGCGGTGTTCCCCTGGCCGAGCCACTTGGTCACCGGGCTATCGGTGCCGCCCAGCCCGGTCCAGGTCAGGGTGCGCGCGGTGGGGGTTTTGATCTCGAGGTCCAGGGTCAGGAGCCGGGGGTGGACGTTGTAGGTGACGGTGGTGTCGCCCTGGGTGAAGCGGGCGATGAGGTCGCCATTGGCGGCTACGGTGAAGTCGGCGTTTTCCGGGTTGAAGCCCGAGAGGGTGCCGGGCGGGGTCGCGCCGGAGCGCACCAGGTTGGGAGCGCGGTCGTAGTTGCCGCCAAAGCTCGAGCCCCGGTACTGCTTGACGTACCAACCGACGATCTGCCCTTGTTGGTTGAAGGCGATGTCGGCCAGGTTGGTGATGGCAACGTGTTCGGTTTTACCGTCCTTGTTGACATCGAACTCCTGCCACCCCGGCTGCACTGCGGCCAGAGCGGGCAAAAGCAAAAAAGCCAGGGGCGCGATAAACCGAAAAGCGCTTTTCATTGATCTTCTCCTCATTTCGTCCGGCGGAAACGCGGGATAGGGGTTGGTCGGATTTTTTTAGGGCTCACGGCGGGGGTCAGGATTCGCAAGGGAACCCTGATTCTGGGGGTCTCCTGGGGCACTGGGTCAATCCCGCCCGGGTGCAGCGGGTGGCATTTCAAAATGCGTTTCACCGCCAAATAGCTACCCCAGAAAGCCCCATGGCGCTCGAGCGCTTCCACCGCGTAGTGGCTACAGGTGGGGTAGAAACGGCAGGTGGGCGGCTTCAGCGGCGAGATGAACCGCTGGTAAAACCGCACCAAGCCGAGCAGGAAAAATCGCACGGGCCTCATTGTACCAACCCTGCTTTCTTAAGTGCCTGAGTGAGGTCACGGAATAGCTCGGCAAAGCTGGCGCTGGCGGCCTCGGGTTGGGCCACCACCACCAGCTCGCAGGGGGGCAGGTGCATTCGGCGCAGGATCTCGCGCAATCGGCGGCGGACCTTGTTACGCACCACGGCCTTGCCCACCTTCTTCGAGACCACGATCCCCGCCCGTACCTCATGGGGGGCGTGCCGCCCGGGGAGGGAAAGCTCGAGCTTCGGCGGGCGCTCCTTCGGGCCGGGACGGGCTGGCGAAGGAGAGGTCAGCGGCATCCAGCGCACAGCAACGAGGCGGCCCCTGCCGGGCCGCCCCTTCCTGAGCCGTTGAAACGCTCGGTCTCCCCGTAGGGATCTCAGTACCACTCCGTCACCTTGAAGACGCCCTCGCCTGGGGCAATGGCCTTTAGACGGTGAGGCGCTCGCGGCCTTTGGCGCGGCGGCGCTTGATGACCTTGCGGCCTCCGAGGGTCTTCATGCGAGCGCGAAAGCCGTGGGTCTTGACCCGCTTACGCTTATTGGGTTGCCAGGTGCGTTTCATCTTCGTTCCTCCAAGGGCTATGGGGTTATCGGCCTGTTGAACACACGATAACCGCTATACACAAAAGAGACCGGCACGAAGCCGGGGCCGGAAGAGTTTATCACACCCCCGGCGGCTTCGTCTAGGTGTGGGGCCAGAAAGGCGGGAACGGGGTCATCCTGGATATAGCGAAGGTGTGGTTAACACCAAAAAGCCATGCCGCTAAGCCCTGCCCCCGTTGCTAAGGGGAACTGGGGGGATTCTGCCGCACCGACACGGCCAAACTCATGCGAGTACAAAAGACCCGCTTTGCTATAGCCGTTGCCAGGATGCACATTCGGAGATCCTCACATAGGGAGTATTGCCCCGGACTAGGCGGCTGCCGAGTTCTGGCGCGGTTACCCTGGCCCCTTTTCCAAAGGCGTGAGAGACGGGTATAATCCACATCGGGAGCGATAAAACATACTCATCCGACGGTTTTCTCGGTCTGGCGGGAATGCGTTTGACAGAGCTATCGGGCCTCCGTATACTCCGGCAAACACTCGTTAGCTAGGATGAGCGCTTCTGGGCAAGTTTAGAGTAAACGCTGAGTAGAGACTTCCGAGGAGGGCGGATTGGCACAACTCGCCATAGAGAACGTCACCCTGAGCTTTGGCGGCCTCAATGCCCTGAGCGGGGTGTCGCTCGAGGTCAACCCGGGGGAACTGGTCTCGGTGATCGGGCCCAACGGGGCGGGGAAGACCAGCCTGCTCAACTGCGTCTCGGGGTTCTATCACCCCTCCCGGGGCCGCATCGAGTTCGAGGGCCACGACCTCACCCACGCCTCGCCTCATACCGTCACCCGCTACGGGGTAGCCCGGGCTTTCCAGAACATCGAACTCTTCACCGGCTTGAGCGTGCTGGAAAACCTGATGCTGGCCCGGCACACCTATACCCGCTATGGCCTGCTGGCGAACCTCTGGGTCTACGGCAAGGCGCTCAAGATCGCCGTAGAAAACCGCAAGGTCATCGAGGAAGTGATCGACTTCATGGAACTCGAGCCCTACCGCAAAGCCTTGGTGGGGGACCTTCCCTACGGGGTACGCAAACGGGTGGAGGTGGCACGGGCGCTCTCGCTCTCGCCCAAACTCCTGCTCTTGGACGAGCCGATGGCCGGGATGACCCTCGAGGAGAAGGAAGATATGGTGCGCTTTATCCTCGACATCCGGGCCGAGCGGGGCACCACCATCATCCTCATCGAGCACGACCTGGGCGTGGTGATGGACATCTCCGACCGGGTCTATGTGCTGGATTTCGGCCAGGTGATCGCCTCGGGAACCCCCCAGGAAGTGGCCCAGAACCCCCGGGTGCAAGAAGCCTACGTGGGGGTGGAGCATGCTTAGAACCCCGGGATTAGAGCACCGGAGCCCGGTTTCCGGAGCCCTTAAGCGAGGTTGTCCGTGACCATCCAGCCCACCCCTGAACTCAAGCGCTACACGCTGCCGCAGTTGTTGCGCTCGAGGGCCCGGCACGAGGGGGCTCGGGTGGCACTCCGGCAGAAGGACTACGGCATCTGGAACGAGGTCACCTACGGCGAGTATTACCAGAAGGTCTTGGGGTTCGCCCACGGGCTGTTGGCCTTGGGGTTCCAGCCGGGGGAGCGTCTGGCGATCATCGCCGACAACATCCCAGAGTGGCTTTACGCCGAACTGGGGGCGCAGGCGGTAGGCGGCATCTCGGTGGGGGTTTACCAGTCCTCGCTGCCCGCCGAGATCGCCTACGTGCTGAGCTATACCGGGGCGGCCTTCGTGCTGGCCGAGGATCAGGAGCAGGTGGACAAGCTCCTGGAGATAAGATCGGAGATCCCCGGGGTGCGTAAGGTGATCTACCAAGACCCCAAGGGGATGCGCGAGTACGCCAGCGACCCCTGGATCACCGGTTTCGCCGAGGTTTTGCGGCTGGGGGAAGAACACGCCCGATCCAATCCGAACGCGGTAGAGGCCCTCATCGAGAAAGGCAAACCCGAGGACGTCTGCCACCTCTCGCTCACCTCCGGCACCACCGGCAGACCCAAAGCCGCCATGCTGATGCACAAGAACCTGATCCACATGGGCGTGGCGCTACAACAGATCGATCCCCTCAAGCCCACCGACGACTATCTCTCCTTCCTCCCCCTGGCCTGGATCGGAGAGCAGATGATGTCGGTGGGGATGGCTTTGGCCGGGGGTTTCGCGGTGAACTTCCCGGAGTCGGTGGACACCGCCATGGCCGACCTCAAGGAGATCGGCCCGCACGTGATGTTCAGCCCTCCCAGGGTCTGGGAGGGCATCCAGAGCAGCATCTGGGTGCGCATCTCCGAGACCTACGCCTTTAACCGCTGGGTTTACCGGCGGATGCTCGAGGTGGGCTACCGGGCCGCCGAGTACCGCATGAGCGGCAAACCGATGCCCCTGGGGTTGCGGCTGGCCTACTGGCTGGCCGACCAGGCTCTATTCAAGCCTCTGCGCGACCAGCTCGGCTTCTTACGCTTGCGCCGGGCCTACACCGGGGGGGCCGCGCTGGGCCCGGACGTGTTCCGCTTTTATCACGCCATCGGGGTGAACCTCAAACAGATCTACGGCCAGACCGAGATCATCGGGATCGCCTTCGTGCACCGCGACGGGGACGTGCGTTCAGACACGGTGGGCAAGCCCCTGCCCGGTGGCGAGGTGAAGATTGCCGAAAGCGGGGAGATCCTAGCCCGCTCAGACGCGGTGGTGGCGGGGTACTGGGACAACCCCTCAGCGACCGCCGAGACCTTCGTGGACGGCTGGCTTCACACCGGCGACGCCGGTTATCTCACCGAGAACGGCCACCTGGTGGTGATTGACCGGGTCTCGGACGTGATGCACACTTCCTCAGGGCAGATGTTCAGCCCGCAGTTTATCGAGAACAAGCTGAAGTTCTCGCCCTACATCAAGGAGGCGGTGGTCTTCGGCGACCAGAAGCCCTATCTGACCGCTTTTATCAACGTGGACCCGCAGACCGTGGGCAAGTGGGCCGAGGACCAGGGCATCGCCTACACCACCTACATCGACCTCTCGCAAAAGCCCCAGGTGGCCGACCTCATCCGCAAGGAAGTCAGGGCGGTCAACGACTCGCTGCCCGCGCACTTGCGTATCCAGCGCTTCGTGCTCCTCTACAAGCTCTTGGATGCCGACGACGACGAACTCACCCGCACCGGCAAGGTCCGCCGCAAGTTCATCCAACAGCGCTACGAGCCCATCGTGGCCGGGCTCTACGGCGGGGCCGATAAGGTGCGGGTGGAGGCCGAGTTCAAGTACCAAGACGGCTCGGTGCAGCGGCTCGAGACCGATGTGGCGGTGTTGCAAGCCGAGCCTCCTAGGGAACTGGTAGCGGGCTGATCTGGGTGAATATGAGGGACTTTCTGCAATTTCTGGTCTCGGGGGTCGCGGTGGGCTCGATCTACGCCCTGGCGGCTTTAGGTTTCGTGCTCATCTACAAATCCAGCCGGGTGATCAACTTCGCTCACGGCCAGTTCATCGCCATCGGGGCCTTCGCGGCCTACGCCCTGGCGACTTGGGCCAAGCTGCCCTTCTGGCTGGCGGCCTTGCTGGCGATATTGGTCACGGCTTTGTTGGGGTTCGCGGTCGAGAAGATCTTTCTTAAGCGCATGGTGGGCCAGCCGATCATCTCGGTGATCATGGTAACGATCGGGCTGGCCTCGGTGCTGGACGGGTTGATGTACCTGACCCCCTTCGGTTCGGGGAACTTCAGCTACCCCACCTTCCTGCCCCCGGGCGGGCTCTCCTTAGGTGGGGTCAGCGTCTCTTACACCCAACTGCTGGCCATCGGGTTTACCGCGGTTTTCCTGCTCCTTTTCACCTGGTTCTTCCAGCGTTCCACGGTGGGAGTCTCGATGCGGGCGGTGGCCGACGACCAGATGGCCTCGATGAGCGTGGGGGTCTCGGTGGAGCGGGTCTTCGCCTTGGCCTGGGCGGTGGCGGGGCTCACCGCCGCCGCGGCGGGCATCGTGGTGGGGACGGTCTCCGGGCTCAACCAGGGGGGGCTGATCGGGATTGGCCTGGCGGTGTTCCCGGCGGTGATCCTGGGTGGGCTCGACTCCATCCCGGGGGCGGTGCTGGGCGGCGTCACCATCGGCGTGTTGCAACAGCTCGCCGCCGGATACCTCAACCAGTACGTCCCCGGCGGCGGGACCGAGTACGTGGTGCCCTTCGTGGTGCTGTTGGTGATGCTCTGGTTTAAGCCCCATGGGCTCTTTGGCATCGAGGAGATCGAGCGGGTATGACGCCAACCGCCAACCGCCAACCGCTGAACGCCACGACGGGGGCGTCTTGTACCTCGCATATCGGGCGTTGCCAACCAACTAATACCGGACCTCATGGCCCCGTTTCGAGCGTAATATTGAGCGTTCAGCGCACCGGGGGTATATATGCGTAACCCCTGGGCGCAGACCGGCAATTACCGCACCCGCTACGAGCAGGACGTGACGATCTTCGCCACCTACCGGGAGATCGTTTCGGTGGTTTTGCTGTTGGTGGCCCTTTGCCTGTTGCCGTTGCTGCTCGAGCGCTCGCAGGTTTTGGTGCTCAACTTCATCTTCATCTACGCCATCGCGGTGCTGGGGCTTAACATCACCACCGGTTACGCCGGGCTCATCAGCGTGGGTCAGGCTGCCTTTGTGGGGGTGGGGGCTTACACGGTGGCCCTGAGCGCTCCCTATTTGCCTTTCTGGCTGACCGTGCCCATAGGTGGGCTGGTCGCGGCGGGGTTCGGTTGGATCGTGGGGCTCCCCAGCCTGCGGGTCAAACACCTCTACCTGGCCCTGGCCACCCTGGCCTTCCAGGAAATTTTCGTGTGGTCGGTGGGGCGCATCCCGGCACTGGCCCAGGGGGCGGCCATCCCGGTGGAGATGCGCAACTTCCTGGGCTACGAGATCGGCTTTCGCAACCACAACTTCTTTTGGTACTACGTGATCCTCTTGGTATTGGGGCTCATGGTGATCGCCTGGCGCAACCTCCTGCGGGGGAAGTACGGGCGGGCCCTGGTCGCGGTGCGCGACAACGACCGCGCCGCCGACGCGATGGGCATGGACCCCGGGCGCACCAAGCTGCTAGCCTTCGCCCTGGGAGCTTTTTACGGGGGAATCGCCGGGGGGCTTCTGGCTTACTTCCAGCGGGCGGTGGTGATCGAGGAGTTCACCCTGGCCAAATCGGTGACTTTCCTGGCGATGGCCATCGTGGGGGGGCTGGGCACGGTGGTGGGGAGCCTCTTGGGCCCGGCCTTTATCGAGTACCTGCGGCTTTGGATGGAGCGGCTTTCCGAGGCCATCAAAAATAACCCTTCCGTCCAGCAGGTGATCCCGGCGGGGGTGGACCTGGCTTCGGCCTTGCTCCCGTTGGCTTTCGGGCTGGTGATCGTGCTCTTCCTAATCTTCGAACCGAGGGGCCTATATAACTGGTGGCGGCTGATCCGTAGCTACTTCCGAACGTGGCCGTTCAAGTATTGAGGCTGGTCGCTTGGGGCGAATAGGCGAATAGCCGAATGGCCGCCAGGAACAAAGAGATGGGCTATACGATCCGAAATCCCGGCAACACCGCGCTTTGCGCGTTGCAAAGAGAGAAACCTGAGGAGGAGCTATGAAGCGAGTGCTGATTTTGGCAACGGTTGCGGCTTTGAGCTTGGCGAGCGCGCAGCAGACCAAGACCGTGAACCTGCTGTGGTCGGGGGCCGTCACCGGGCCGACCTCCGACGTGGGCGGGCCTTATGGGGCCGGGGTGGAGGACTATTGCAAGTACGCCAACGAGCAAAAACTGATCCCGGGCTTTACCATCAACTGCACGGTGCGCGACGACCAGTACCAAAACCCCAACACCCAGCGCATCTTCGAGGAGGCCCTGGACCGGGCCAAACCGGCCATGTACCTGGGCTACAGCACGGGGGGGATGCTCCAGCTCAAGCCGCTCATCCAGGAAGTCAAGATGCCGACCATCCCGGCTTCGGCGCACATCGGCCTCATTGACCCGCCCAACAACACCTACATGTTCCTGCCGGTGAGCAGCTACTCCGAGCAGATCGTGGCCCTGATGGAGTACATCAACCGCGAGGTGAAGAAGAACGCCCGGATCGCCCTGGTGGTGAACCCCAGCCCCTTCGGGCGGGCCGTGGTGGACCACGCCAAACGGGCCGCCCAGCGTCTGGGGCAGACCATCGTCTCGGTGCAGGAGGTGGGCGCCAACAACCTCGACAACACCGCCCTGTTGCGGAACCTGGATTCGCAGAACGTGGAGTTCATCCTGCACCAGAACGTGGCCGGACCGGTGGCCAACATCCTCAAGGACGCCAAGCGCCTGGGGCTCGACAAGAAGATTCGCCAGATGGGTGCGGTCTATACCGGTGGTTCGGACCTGATCCGGCTGGCCGGGGATGCTGCCGAGGGCTACTTGTGGGCCTCGAGCTACTACACCCTCGACGAGAACGCCCCCGGCATCACCCTGCAAAAACAGCTCGCACAGAAGTACGGGCGCAGCCCGGACATCCTCAACAGCACCAACTACACCGCCGGGATGCTGGCGGCGGCTATCGCGGTAGAGGCCATGAAGCGGGCCGCCCAGCGGTTCAACGGTCGCATCGATAACGAGACGGTCTACCAGGCGATCATCGGGATGAACGGGCCCAATGCCTTCAAACCCGGTTTCGCGGTCTCTACCAAGGCCGGAATCGAGATCGACTTCACCAAGAGCGAGCAGACCGGTGGGGAGGGTTTGCGGGTGCTCGAGGCCAAAGGCGGCAAGTTCGTGCCGATCACCGAGCCCTTCGCCTCGGCGCTTTTCCGGCAGGTGAGGAACCCCTGAAGTGCTCGAGGGTCGAGGGTCAAGCGCTTAACCCTCGACCCTCCGCCCTCTACAGGAACTTCTATGTCCACCTTCTCCGCCCGCCCCGAAGACCTGGGCCCGATCCTGCTCGAGGTCAACAACATCGAGGTCGTCTACAAAGACATCATCCAGGTCCTGCGGGGGGTCTCGCTCAAGGTCCCCGAGGGTTCGGTCACCGCGCTCTTAGGCCCCAACGGGGCCGGTAAGACCACCACCCTGAGGGCCGTCAGCGGCCTTTTGGTCCCCGAGGACGGCGAGGTGGTCTCGGGGACGATCACCTACCGGGGCCAAAACATCGCCAACCAGCCTCCGGAGCGGATCGTGCTCAAGGGGATCGTCCAGGTTCCCGAGGGGCGGCGGGTGTTCAAACACCTCACCGTGGAGGAAAACCTGCGGGTGGGGGCCGCGACCCGGCGGGACAGCAAGGTCCGGGAGGACCTCGAGCGCATCTACCACTACTTCCCCAAGCTGGGGATGCTGAAAAACCGCCTGGCCGGGTATTGCTCGGGGGGTGAGCAGCAGATGCTGGCTATCGGGCGGGCCCTGCTGGCCAACCCCAAGCTGCTCCTCCTGGACGAGCCCAGCCTGGGGTTGGCCCCCCTGTTGGTGCGGGAGATCTTCGAGATTGTCCACCGCATCAACGCCGAGGAGGGGACCACCGTGCTGGTGGTCGAGCAGAACGCCCGGGTGGCCCTTTCGGTGGCTCACTACGGCTACATCATGGAGTCGGGGAAGATCGTGCTCGAGGGGACCCGCGAATACCTCGAGCAAAACCCCGACGTGAAGGAGTTTTATTTGGGGGTGGCGAAGTCGGGTGGGCGGAAATCTTTCCGCGACGTGAAGTCCTACCGGCGGCGCAAGCGGTTTATGTAGCGCCCATGAGGTGCGGAACGCAAAACGCTTGAACCCCACAACCTAAGCAGTCGGTTCCCTCCCTTGCGAGTACGGCTTGCTGCACGCGCTCGGCGCCTGGAGAGGGGATTTCTTGTAGACGGGCGCGATCAGTGACCCTACAGCTTTTACAGCGGCCATCCGCTTACCGCCACAGGGGGCTAGGCCGCCCCTCGACCGGTTCATTGCTGGTGAAGACTGCGGTAGGGATACGATGTTGGCGTGAATCTTTGGCGTCTGGCCGTGGGGGCATCGCTGAGACCGGTGTTGTGGACGCTGGGAGTGGCGTCATTGCTGTTCGTGGGGTTTTTCAACCTGCTGGGCGAGCCGGTGCTGCGTAACCTGTCGGGTCAGGGGATGCTGGGCTCGCAGCTCATCTATACCCCGGCTCAGACCTTGGAAACGCTCGAGGCCTACGGCCCGCGGGGGCGCGAGGTGTTCCGTGTGTTGGTGTGGGTAGACTTTCTCTTCGTCCCGATCTATACCCTCTGGCTGGCTGGGTTGGCGGTGCGCCTCGAGGGGAGGCTCTTGGTCAACCTGGCGTTGGGCCTGCTCGGCGCGGACTGGGCCGAGAATATCGTCTTGCTCGCTCTCGAGGCGGACCCCGCTACCGGGTTGGCGGCGGTGGCGGGGATGTTGACCTTGCTCAAGTGGGTTTTGTTGGCCGGGATATCGGCTGGGTTGGTCTTCGCCTGGAGGACTCGGGGCCCATCATAAGAAACCGCAGCCGGTGGGTGGGCGCGGGGCTTCGGCCAGGAACCAGTTGCCGGATTTGGTCTGCCCGGCGGTGAAGAAGATGTGGCCGTAATCCTTGGTGTTTTGGGGGACGCTGGCCAGGGTGATCTCGAGGCTCGAGCACTCCTCGGCGCTGCCATAGATGGTGTAGGTGGTCTGAGCGCGGGGCATGTCGCTCAGGCTGAAGCCGGGGGAGAGCGAGACCCAGTTATAGAGCTTGAGGCTGATCTTGCAGCGGCCCTGGGGCAGCCCCTCTACCGCGTTCACGTAGCCGAAGCCGCTATAGCTACGGGTGTAGACCCGGGGCTCGTTGCTGCGCAGGAGGTCGAGCGCGTAGCTCACGCCAAAAAAGCCACCCACCCCCAGCAGGGCGGCTAAGGCTAACCCCAGCCCGACCTTCAACACCCGCCATCTCATCTTTTCGATGATAAAAGATAGATCCGGTTTGAAAGGTGAAGCGGAGGCCAGACGGGCGATTCTGAAGACTAGCTAAAGGAAAGCGATAGGGCCGACTCTATAACGCTTTGCGCGGTAGTCGGCCCCACAAGGTTCGACCCGGCTCTGACTGCTCACCTTTGACAGACCAGCGTTTTGCGTTCAGCCCTAATATGAAGGCTGGTACTCCCCCCACTCCTCGCGCAACACCCCGCAGACCTCGCCCAAAGTAGCCCGGCGGCGGAAGGCCTCGAGCACGTACGGGAAGAGGTTTTCCCGCCCCTTGGCGGCGGCGCGCAGGGCCTCGAGCGCCAACCCCACGCTCTGGCCGTCGCGGGCCTCACGGAAGCGGCGGATCTCCTCCTGGCGGGCTCGGTTGATCGAGTCGTCGATGCGTTGGACGGGGGTGGCTTCCTCGAGCGGGCTATCCGGGTTCACGAACTTATTGACCCCCACGATGACCCGCTGGCCCATCTCGACCTCGCGCTGGAACTGCCAGGACGCCTCCTCGATCTCCTGCTGGAAGAACCCGGTCTCCACCGCCGCGACCGCCCCGCCCAGCCGCTCGATCTGGTCCAGGTAGTCTTGGGCCTGGGCCTCGAGCGAGTCGGTGAGGTGCTCGACGTAGAAGCTCCCGCCCAGCGGATCCACCGCTCGAGTTACCCCCGACTCGTAGGCCAGGATCTGCTGGGTACGCAGGGCCAGCAGGGCGCTCTTTTCGGTGGGGAGCCCCAGCGCCTCGTCGTAGGCGTTGGTGTGGAGGCTCTGGGTCCCGCCCAGCACCGCCGCGAGCCCCTCGAAGGCCGTGCGCACCACGTTGTTGAGGGGTTCCTGGGCGGTGAGGGTAGAGCCGCCGGTCTGGGTGTGGAAACGCAGCATCCAGCTTTTGGGGTCTTTGGCCCCGAACTCCTCGCGCATGATCCTGGCCCACATCCGCCGCGCGGCACGGAACTTGGCGGCTTCCTCGAGGATGTCCGAGTGGGCGGCGAAAAAGAAGGAAAGCCGGGGGGCGATCAGGTCTACCGAGAGCCCGGCCTCGAGGGCGGCCCGCACGTAGGCTTTGCCGTCGGCCAAGGTAAAGGCGATTTCCTGGGCGGCAGTGCTACCCGCCTCGCGGATGTGATAGCCGGAGATGCTGATGGTGTTCCACTTGGGCACCTTTTCCGCGCAGAAGGCGAAGATGTCGGTGATGAGCCGCATCGAGGGCTGGGGCGGGTAGATGTAGGTGCCCCGCGCGATGTACTCCTTGAGGATGTCGTTTTGGACGGTGCCGCCCACCTTGTCCCAAGCGACCCCTTGCTCCTCGGCGGCGAGCAGGTAGAAGGCCAGCAGCATCATCGCCGGGGCGTTGATGGTCATGCTGGTGGTGACCTTATCCAGCGGGATCTCGGCGAAGAGGGTCTTCATGTCCTCGATGGAAGCCACTGAGACCCCCACCTTGCCGACCTCGCCCACCGCCAGCGGGTGATCGGGGTCCATGCCGAGCTGGGTGGGCAGGTCGAAGGCCACCGAGAGCCCGGTCTGACCCTGGGAGAGTAGGTAGCGGTAGCGGGCGTTGGACTCCTGGGCGGTGCTGAACCCGGCGTACTGGCGCATCGTCCAGGGGCGGTCCAGGTACATCCGCGGGTAGACCCCCCGGGTGAAGGGGTACTCGCCCGGACGGCCTAAACGTTCCTTATAGCCTTCGGGGAGCGATTCGAAAAGGGGTAGGGTTTCGACCACAGAAACCTCCTGATGTTATTCTTTCATCGCTTAAGGGGCAGATTGTCCTGAAGTCTAAGCGTTTCCAGGGTGAATATGCATACCGGTGGCTGCTACGGCGCAGCTTAGCGGGACATCCAGCCGAAGATCAGCACCACCAGACCGATCGCCCCGAAGATCAGCAGCACCGGCAACAGCAACGCCTGATAGGCCGCGATCACCAACGCCACGAAGTCTTTCCAATCCGGCTTGATCTCGGGTTCGGGCTTCATGGCTTTAGTGTAAGGCCAAGCTCTTTGAGAATGTCCCCGGAGGGTGGGGGCGCGGCCCCATCTTTTGGCGGAGAGGATGGAAACCTCCGCACCGCGAATCCCAGGCAGCCCACCCCCAGGTTTCCCCGACAGTGTTAGCCATATTACCGCAGAAGTTTATAGTAACGTGATAGACTTATAGCAGTCATGGACCACGATACCCGTACACGCGAGATCCTGCGGGCGGTTTCCCGGCAGGCGGGCTGGGAAATCCTGCTGGCCTTGCGCCAGGGCCCTACCCGCTTTAGCGAACTCGAGGAAGGCACTCAGGTGAGCCCCCGTACGCTTTCGGAGCGGTTACGT
>DASTSL010000006.1:0-7935 GCA_035760705.1 Meiothermus sp.
AACGTTACCTCCCTGAGTCGTTATGTGCACTGCTCGTCAAACAAGGGGTTGCTGAAAACCTTGCCTTGGCCGTCCACCACCAAGCACCCTACCCGGTATTCCTCAGCCAAAGCCAGGCTCTCTTCCGGCTCGAGCACGCAAAAAGCCGTAGCTAACACGTCAGCGGTGGCGGCGTCGAGGGCTAAGGCGGTAGCTTGGGCGATTCGGGTCACGGGTTGAAGGGTGCGGGGGTCGAAAAGGTGCAGCCCACGCTGGGTGTGCCCGCTGGTAGCGACCCCCTGATTACGGATGGCCAGCCGAACCAAAGGAGGAGCGTTATCGGCGGGGGAGAAAGGATGGGCGATGGCTACCCGCAGGCCGCCTGCCCCACAGTGCCGCAGGTCACCGCCGAGGTTTACCCAAACCTCCTGCACCCCCGCAACCCGCAGGGCCTGCGAGCAGGCCAGGTCGGCGATGCGGCCTTTGGCCAGGGCGTTGAAGTTGAGTGGCAGTGAGGTAAGTTTGCGGGCTTGCTCAGCCTCGAGTTCCCACAGAGGGGCCTGAAGGCCAGCGCGCAGGGCCTCGAGGTCTTCCGCGGAGGGGGTAGAGGTGTGCCGGTAGAGGGCTTGTACCGCCTCGGCGGCAGGGTGGAAGGCTCCCCGGGTGCGCTTCTGCCAGATTTCGGCCTCCCGCAGCAGCCAGGCCAGCTCAGGGGAGACCCGGGCAGCACCGGCGCTTTGCCAGCGATTGAGTTCGCTACCCGGCATAAAACGGCTGAAAAGGCCCTCGAGCCGGTCAATCTCCAGCAGGATCTGCGTCTCGGCCTGGCGAGCTGCGCGTTTGTGCTGAGCCAGAATGTGCAGCTCGAGGCTCGTTCCCAGCACGCCCTCGTAGCGGGCAGTGTAGGGTTGGGGTTTAGAGTGCTTAAGGATCGCCGTAAGATTCATGCTCTTGGCCCTCGGACCTGATAACAACCTAGCGGCCTAGGATGACCGCTCGGTAAAAGCAATATGTAGTTCTTGTGAAGGCCCCGCTTCTGCGTAGTGCAAATGCCGCGACCTCGAGGGCTTAGCGGGGCTAATCTGAGGCTAGATGGGGGTGGCATGAAGCAGGGTGGGCGCGTTGGCTTGCCGATTTTCAACCCTCTGGAAGCCATCGGTAGCCTGCACCGACTTAGAAGGCCGCTATACCTACGCCAACCGGCCTACTTGGCCTATACCGGGCTGGAGGCGCCACCGGTGGGGTCTTCGGCGCTGGAGCATGTAACGGTAGAAGACCTTTCCCAGGTTATGACCAGCCTGGGCTCCATCCCCCATGCCCATTCCCCCGAGGCCCGTCTACTGCGGGGGTTGGGGGAGGCTTTGGGTTTGGATATAATCGTGCAGAGCATGGAAAGCGAAGCGCAGATGGGGTTCCTCCTGGCCAAGGGATTTGGATTTACCCTGGGCCAGGGCCGTCTGTTGGGCAGATCGGCGGCTGCCTTGGATGCCGAGATTTTTCTGGGAAGGGGGAAGAGCAATTGCGGCTAAGGAATCTGCCTTACCCGGTGATCGCTGCAGGGGCTTTCGCTCTGGGCGTTTTGGGGGAGTCTTTGGGTCAGATCTCCGCCTACACCCTTCCTTGGTTCATGATCTTTACCGCCACCATCGCCAGCGTATACGGCTTGTATTGGGGGCTTTTGGCGGCGGGGCTATCTGCACTACTGCTATACCCGCTGCCGGGCTCTAGCTGGATGGGGCATTTCTGCTTCTGTCCGCCGGGCTAGCCCACGCTGTCGGAGACAGTCTGCGCAGGGCCCACCGCCGGGCTAGGGCCCTGGCCAGAGGCCATCGCCTTATCACGGAAGCGCTGCAAGCCCTCACTCAGATCGAGCGCCGCGAGGAGTTGCTGCAAAGCCTTCCTGCGCGTCTAGCCAGCCTGGGAGAAGGGGGGCATATAGGGGTATGGGTGCTGCAAGGGGAAAAATTTCACTGCCTCAGCTGCATTCCTCCTTTACCCCTTCAGGAAGTCCCGGCACAGGGGATAATGGGCCGCGCTTTGCAGGCGGAGCGGCCCCTGTATGTGCCTGATGTGCGCCAGGAACCTGACTACGTCGCCGCACCAGGCTTTTCCACCCGGGCCGAACTCGCCTTACCGCTCTTCGAGCGGGGTGAGGGGGTGGCAGTGCTGAACCTCGAGCGCAATAAACCCTTCTTGAACGAAGAGGTAGAGAGCCTCGCCCGCTTCGCCGAGACGGTGAGCCTGCAACTTGACCGCCTAGCCGACCTGGAAGCCCGCCACCTGCTTTCCGACTTAGCCATTGGCCTCCAGGAAACCCATACCCTCAAAGAAGCCGCCGATATGGCCCTCTCGCTGCTTTTGCAGGGGCTTGGGTTGGAGGCCGGGGCGATTTGGGAGGCCCGTGGCGCTCGAATGGAGAGCCTAGCCCACCAAGGGGTGACCGAGCCGAAGCTACTGCACGTTTTGCAAGAGGGCTTGCCCTACGGCCAGGGCCTGGCTTGGGAGGTTTACCGGACGGGAAAACCCTATTTCACCCAGACCTACTCAGCCACCCCTCAGGGGGTACCGGAGCTGAAGGATATGGACTGGCGCACCTTCGTGGCCCATCCGGTGCCCACCTCGGGGTCCGGGCCTAGCCGATTTGTGTTGGTAGTGGGGGAACGGACCCCGAGGCCCTGGCGGAGGGCTGAACAAGAACTTTTGGTGCTGTTTTGCCGTACCCTCGGGGTGGGGTTTGAGCGCCTGGTGGAAATGGCCCGGCACGAGGGGCTAAACCGGCTTATGCAAGAACTCCTCGACAAACCCTCCGACATCTTGTATCAGAGGGTATTACGGGAGGCGGTTCGGCAGGTGCCTGGCAGCGAAGCGGGTAGTTTATTGGTGCTCGAGGAGGGGAGGTACCGCTTTAAGGCTGCGTTGGGGTACGACCTAGCCGGACTGAAAGCCGTGGCCACCAGCCCGGAAGCGGCCCTCCAGTGGTATGGGTTGGGAGAGGAACAAGCCCATAGAGGGGAACCCCGCCTCATAACCACCGAGAATCTGACCATCTTCGAGGTGAGCCATCAAACCGCCCCTCCTGAGGTCATGGACACCGCCGGGCGGGTGCGGGAGATCCAGGCCAACCTCTGCTTGCCAATGGTGTATCGAGGAGAGGTGCTGGCCTATCTGAACCTGGACAACCTGCACGATCCCCGGGCTTTTGCAGAGGATAGCTTCCGGGCGGCTCGTTTCTTTGCTACCCCGCTGGCCACCCTGCTTCACGAAAGCTACACCCACCGCCTCCTCGAGGCCGCCGCCCTTACCGACTCCCTCACCCAGCTGCCCAACCGCCGGGCCTTTGACCGTACCCTCCCGGAGGAGCTAGAAAGGGCGGCCCGCTACGGATACCCCCTCTCCTTGGCGATACTGGACCTGAAAGGCTTCAAAGCCATCAACGACCGTCTAGGCCATGCTACCGGGGACCAGGCCCTGGTTCAGGTAGCGAAGGCCTTGGAGCAGGAGCGGCGCAGCGGAGACCACCTTTTCCGCTGGGGTGGGGATGAGTTCGCGGCCATCTTTCCCCATACCCCCAAAGCGGAGGCCCTCGTCGTTGCGTTTCGCTATGCTCAAGCCATCGAAAGCATCCGCTTCGGAGAACTGGTTTTGGGGGTGAGCATCGGCCTTGCCGCCTACCCCGAAGACGGCAGCGTGCCTGACGCACTCCTCATCGCTGCGGACAGCCGGATGTACCGGGCTAAGGCTTCGGGGATCACCGTGAGCGCTTCTGTGGAGTAGTCAATACGCCGGATCGGGGTCGCCCAGGCTGGGAAAGTTGAAGTTGATGAGCGGCCCAAACCCTGCTCAATCCATACAAGACCGCATAGCCACGTGGTAGGCAAGGACTTCCGCCCGGGTACGGCTTTGCTGTCCCCAAAGGGGGTCGCTCGCTTGAACCGGGCAGTCTGCCCGGTTCAAGCGGAGGTCCCTTCGGACCTTTTGACCTATGGGAATGTGGCTGGCGAAGAAAAGGGCTTGGTGGCGTCCACTAAAAACATCACCAGCGCGTGTAGGTCTGTGGAGCCGCAGCTAGAGACCTGCATCGGCGTATTGGCCTCATGACCGTTCGCCGGTTGTCCAGCTTGCACCCGGATCACCCCATGGGAAGTACGGATGCATTGTTCTCCGGTGAGCACGAAGAACGCTTCCGAGCCCGGATGGGTGTGCACGGCGGTAACGCTGCCGGTGGGGCCGGTGGCCTCGTTGATCCTGAGGAGATACTCCGAAGCAGCCACCCGGGGGAGTGGACCAACCTCGATAACCTCGCCACCCCCTGCGGCCTCATCCTTAGGACCAAGCTTGAAGAGCCAGACCTTGCCCCCCGCCTCGACGGCCAGCCCCCAGGGGCCGGCGGCGGCCTGGGCCTCTGCGAGCGTGGAGAAGTTTTGAATTCGCCAGAAGAGCGGTCCATCCGGCAATTGGGACATTTTCCGCTCGGCCAGTGCCTTGATCACGAGGGGCTGCTGTTGTTGGCCCCCCGCCGTCGATGCAACCAGGAATACCCCGCAGATCAGAATGATAGACCCACCCCAAAATCCATACTTCATCGAATCCACCTCCCAGGCGCAGTTTTGTTGCGCACTTTCATGGTGCGCCGAGGGCGAACTGTTGCCATCCGCGAATCTACTTAAGTACCCTGCAACGGATTTAGTCCCGCCTCGAGCTGCCCACGGCTAGGGGGGTGGGCTCTCGAGATGCCTCGAGGCCCACACCGCGATCTGGGTGCGCTTTTCCACCCCGAGCTTGTTCAGGATATTCTGCACATGAGCGTCCACAGTGCGCTGGGAAATCCCCAGCTTCTTTGCGATCTGACGGTTGGTCAGACCACGGGCGATTTCCCAGACGATCTGAACTTCACGCTCGGTCAGCCCACCGGGACGCTGAACCTGCGCTCCCGCGCCGGGAGCGCTCCGCCCCAGGGCCAGAGCCACCGCCTCGTCGGGTGTCATCGCCCGCCCCTGATTCCAGGCGGCCTCGAACGCGGCAGGCCCCAGACGCTCGCGCACGGCAGCCACCCTCGCCTCCGACGAGCCCCCACCCGTGAAGCCGAAGGCATCCCGCAAAGCCTCGGACGCACCCAGCAGTTTGGCCGCGACTTCCGCGCGCGAGGGTGCTTGGAGGCTGGCCAGAACCTCCAGACCGCTCACCATCAACCGGCGATGGCCGATCTCGTAGGCCAGCGCCAGGCTCTCTTGCAGCAGCGCCAGGGCTTGAGCAGGGTCTTCGGACACCAGGGCCAGACCGAGGTTGCCGGTGACGACGCTCATCAGCCATTTGTCGTGACGCGGGCGAGCCAGCGCCAGGGCCTCCTCGAAGAACGTCCGCGCTCGTGAAATATCGCCTCGCCGGTGTAGTGCCCTCCCGATGCCACCCAGCGCCCGGATGGCCAGCGCCTCGTCCCCTGCTTGGCGCGCAAGGTCCAGAATCTCACGGCTCAGGCGCTCATAACGTTCGATATCCCCCACCGTATCCGTCGCCAGGGCCAAACCCCACAGCACCCAGGCCAACAGCGAAGGCTCGCCCACCGATCGGGCTAAGGCCGCGGCCTGTTCTGCCAAGCCGAGCGCCTGCTGCACTTCGCCCTGGTGCATAAGAAAAAAGGCCAGGTTTCTAAGCGCCAGGGCACGTCCCCGGTCGGAGACCTGCCGCTTGGCTGCCGCTAGCTCATTCCACTTTCGACCTTCGCGGATATACCCACGGGCAAACCAGAAACGATGCATGGCAGCCACCAGCAGCGCCCCTGTTTCCTCGTCCCCGCCATTCAAGCACCAATTCAGGGCCAGGCGGACGTTGTCGTGAGAGCGCTCGAGGCGAAGGAGCCAGACCGCCTGGTGCTCACTCCATATGAACCGCTCCGCGCGCTGGGCAAGGCCGAGAAACCAGGCGGCGTGGCGTCGGCGCACTAGGGTCGTCTCGCCCATGCGCTCCAGTTGCTCCTCGGCGAAGCTACGGATGGTCTCCAGCATGCGAAAGCGCGTTTCGCCCTCGCCCACCCGCAGCAGCAGGTTTTTGTCCACGAGCCCCGCGACCGGGGTCAGCACATCCACCCCGAGCCCCGCGCATACGGCCTCGATGGCCTCGAGGGGGGTCTCGCCGGCGAAGGCACCCAGAGCACGAAACACCCGGCGCTCGGCTTCATTCAAGAGGTCGTAGCTCCAGGCGATGGCGTCAAAGAGGGTGCGCTGTCGCCCGGGTCCGCCGCGTGAACTGCCCAAGGGGAAGGCCCGGTGAGCCGAGAGCCGGGACAGAACCGCCTCCGGCCCCAGCACGGCGGTCCAGGCCGCCGCCAGTTCGATCGCCAGGGGAAGCCCATCCAGCCGGCGGCAGATCTCCACGACGGCGGGGGCGTTCCGCTCATCGAGCGTGAACCCCGCCTGTGCCATGCGTGCCCGCTCCACGAAGAGGGCGGGGGCGGGGTATCGGGCCAGGGTAGCCGGGTCCAGCCGCGTCGGTGCGTCGGGCAGGGCAAGGGGGAGGAGGTTATATCTGTGCTCCCAGCGGAGGTGCAGCGGCTGACGGCTGGTGACGAGCAGTTTGACCTGCGGGCTGGCCTCCAGCAGATCGGCCAGGTCCGCGGCGGCGGCGATCAGGTGCTCGAGGTTGTCCAGGATAAGCAGCAGGTTTTGCTCCCTCAAGCGTCGCTGGAGCTGCACCAGCAGCGGGCGACCTGGGTGCTCGGCCACGCCAAGCACGCGAGCGATCAGATCAAGAACCAGGCCCGCGTCGCGCAGGGGGGCTAGATCCACAAACACCACGCCTTGGTCGAATCTGGAAGCGACCCTGGAGGCCAACTCCACCGCAAACCGGGTTTTGCCCACGCCGGGCGGACCCACCACGCTAAGCAGCCGCACCTCGCTCCGCAAGATGAGCGCCTCGGCTGCGCTCAGATCCCTCTGGCGGCCGATCATGGCGTAGGGCTGCAGTGGCAGTCGGGGCAAGCCCTCTTTGTAGACACTGCTGCCGCTATCCCACCAATCCACGCTCATGGCCATTGCTCCCGAGGATCCTTTTTAGCCGCGTATCGAAGAATCGTCTGTCCAGCGAGGAAACGTCACCTTAGCGCCATACCCCATGTTAAACGGATTTGCCCCCACAAGTAGCGTTTAGCTGCACAAGTGAGGCACAGCGTCGCCAAGATGATCGAGATGATGGACGATCTGCGGGCCAACGGGCGCGACAGCCGCTACCTCAAGCACCTGGGCGACGTGCTCTACGAGCTGAAGACCCGCACCGTGCACGGCGGAGCCAGGGTCTACTTCTTCCGGCTGGGCCGCGAGGGCTACGTGCTGGTGCGGGCGGAGGTCAAACAGGAGAACGAGGCCACCGAAGCGCTACTGCTGGACACGTTAGACGTGGCCGAGGCAGTGGAGAAGGGTAAGGCCCGGCTGGTCCCTAAGCCTCGGGAAGAGGATACGGACGAGGACAAAGGTCAAGCGGGTAAAAGGGATAAGGGGAAGAGAGGTTTGGTGACGCGATGGCGGTGAAGAAGTACGAGAGCGAACGGCTGAACGCCCTCCTCGGCCAGCCCGAGCGAGCGGTGGAGGCGGACGAGGCCCAGGCCATCAAGTCCGGCCTGTTGGTCAAGCTGGGCAAGCGCGAACAGGGGAGGCTCGAGCGCGGGCTGGCGGCCCGGACCCTGGCCGACCTACTGGTTCAGGCCAGGGCTGACTCTGGGTTGTCAGTGCGCAAGGTGGCCGAGCGGCTGCACAAGCACCCCTCGAGGGTGGGGGCCATCGAGCGGGGCAGCCCCGACCTGGCCTTCCGCACCTTTGTCGAGTACGCCCACTCGCTGGGCTACAGCGTGGAGGTCAAGTTGGTGCCGGGTGATAGGGAGCGCAAATCCCTGTCGGCCAGCCTGCCGCAGACGCGCGACGCGGAAGAAGCGGCCTCGGCTCGCTGAACCCAGTCACGTAAAAAAAT
>DASTSL010000007.1:0-41753 GCA_035760705.1 Meiothermus sp.
AATGGTGATGCCGGGGGATAACATCACCTTCACCGTTCAACTCATCAAACCCATCGCCCTCGAGGAAGGTCTGCGCTTCGCGATTCGTGAAGGTGGACGTACCGTCGGGGCCGGCGTCGTTACCAAAATCTTGGAGTAGGATAAAAAACTGTGCATCCAGCCGGATTCCCGGCTGGATGCACACGGCGCAGCCGCGCCAAAGAAGGTGAACGTATGGCTAGCGATGTCCGCATCAAGCTCCTGCTCGAGTGCACTGAGTGCAAGCGCCGCAACTACGCCACCGAGAAGAATCGGCGCAACAGCACCGGCAAGCTCGAGTTGCGCAAATACTGCCCCTGGGACAAGAAGCACACCGTCCACAAGGAAGTCAAAGTCTAATGGCCGAGAAGAGTGAACTCACCCCCCGGCGGAGCTTTCCCCAGCGCGTGGTGAACTACTTCCGCGAGTCGCGGGCCGAGCTTTCCCGGGTCACCTGGCCTACCCGTCAGGAGATCGTCCAGTCCACCGAGGTCATCCTGCTGGTGACGGTTTTCTTCATGGTGGTGCTGGGCCTCTACGACCTGGTGTTCCGTAACCTGATCAGCTTCATCAGCAGGTAAGACAGGCGGACTTATGAGCATCGAATGGTACGCCGTCCACACCTATGTAGGGTACGAGGACAAGGTCAAGGCCAACCTCGAGAAGCGGGTTGCCGCCCTCAACATGGGGAACTTGATCTACCAGGTCCTGATCCCCACCGAAGAGGTGGTTGAGCACCGCGACGGCGGCAAGAAAGACGTGGTGCGCCGCAAGCTTTTCCCCGGCTACGTCTTCGTACAGATGGACATGGGCGATGACCCCGCTGAGGTCAACGAGGCCTGGGAGGCGGTGCGGGGCACGCCCGGCGTGACCGGTTTCGTCGGCACCGCTACCCGCCCGGTCCCACTCACCCATGACGAGGTGCAGCACATCCTCGAGGTCAGCGGGCTGGCCGGGAAGAAAGAAGCCCCCAAGCCGCAAGTCTCCTTCAAGGAGGGCGACGTGGTGCGGGTGGTGAGCGGCCCCTTCGCGGACTTCACCGGGGTGGTGGGCGAGGTCAACCTCGAACGCCAGAAGGTCAAGGTGTTGGTCAGCATCTTCGGGCGCGAGACCCCGGTGGAACTCGACTTCGCCCAGGTTGTTCGCGCCTAGCGTGAACGCTGAGCTAGCTGCTATCAGCAGCACAAGGAGCCATAGGCCCCCAGCCTGGTGCAAAGCACCAGAGCCGGTACTCAGGCGATAACACCTCGAATTTAGAGGGAGCCAGAAGGAGAACAAATGAAGAAGATCAACGCCATCGTCAAACTCCAGCTTCCGGCTGGGAAAGCTACGCCCGCGCCACCCGTCGGCCCGGCTTTGGGTCAGCACGGCGCGAACATCATGGAGTTCGTCAAGCAGTTCAACGCGGTTTCGGCCAACATGGGTGATGCTATCGTGCCGGTGGAGATCACCATCTTCTCCGACCGCAGCTTCACCTTCATCACCAAGACCCCGCCCGCCTCGTACCTGATCCGCAAGGCCGCGGGGATCGAGAAGGGTAGCCAGAAGGCCGGTCGCGAGAAGGCCGGGAAGATCACCTGGGAGCAGTGCATCGCCATTGCTAAGCAGAAGATGCCCGATATGAACGCCACAGACCTCGAGGCCGCCGCCCGCATGATCGCCGGTTCGGCCCGTTCGATGGGCCTGGACGTGACGGGGGTGCCCAATGCCTAAGCCCGGTAAGCGCTACCGCGCCCTGCTGGAGAAGATCGACACCAACAAGGTCTACTCCATCGAGGAAGCCGCCAAGCTTATCCCCGAGATCAAGTCGGCTCGCTTCGACGAGACTGTCGAGGCCCACATCAAGCTCGGCATCGATGCCCGCAAGTCCGACCAGAACGTGCGCTCTACCGTGGCCCTGCCCCACGGCACGGGCCGCAGCGTGCGGGTGCTGGCCATCGCCAAGGGTGACAAGATTACCGAGGCCCGCGACGCCGGGGCCGACATCGCTGCCGGGGAGGAGATCATCCAAGAGATCCTGGCGGGTCGCTCCGACTTCGACGCGGTGGTCGCCACCCCCGACGTGATGGGCGCGGTGGGCTCCAAGCTGGGCCGGGTGCTCGGTCCGCGCGGCCTGTTGCCCAACCCCAAAGCCGGGACCGTGGGCTTCAACATCGCCGACATCGTGCGCGAGATCAAAGCCGGTCGGATCGAGTTCCGCAATGACAAGACCGGGGTGGTCCACGCCCCCATCGGCAAGGCCAGCTTCACCCCCGACAAGATCGCCGAGAACCTGCGGGCCTTCATCCGGGCGGTGGAGGGGGCCAAGCCCGAGAGTGCTAAGGGGACCTTCCTGCGTACCGTCTACATCACCACCACCATGGGCCCCTCGATCCGGGTGAACCCCCACGCCTGAGCCTGGCTTCTCTTTGCCACCCACCCCTTCGGCGGGGTGGGTTTTTTACCCAGAAGATCCCTCGAGCCGCTCCGGACGGGTATTCTGGACCCGTGAAGCTACCGGTCTTCCTCCTGCTGGCCTTCGGCGTGGCTTGGGTGGCCCCCTTCATCGGGGTGAAGGACTCGAGCCCCCAGCTCGAGCGCTTCCGGCAAACCCTATTCTGCGGTAGCTACGGCTGCAAGTTCCAGGCGCGGGTGGTGGACGACCCTACCCTCAACGTGGTGAAGTACGACTTCGGGTTGACCCGGCTGGACGGCGCGGTGTAGGTCGAGACCCTGGACGAGAAGGTCATCGGGATCGAGATGAACCTGGTGTGCACCGGGCTGACCCCGCGCGATCTCGGGGCGATGGCGGCGATGGTGAGCCTGGCCGCGGGTCGCACCGTCCGGTATGATTACACCCGCCGCTGCCGTAACAACGCCCCGGGAAAACCCCAGGACGCGGGCAAGATCGGGGGGTTCTTGTTCCAGGTCAACTGCTACCGCTACCCCGGCATCGAGGAGAACACCTGGGAGTATGTGATCAAAGCTTGGCTGCCGGGTTAAGCCTCTGCACCCCGTAGCGGTCCGATGCTGGGGGGATCCCCCTGTGGGGATTGCGCCGCTCAAATAACCCCAGATGCTCCTTCGTGACCAACTTACCCGGGCGCAACTTGGACGGTTTACTCGGCGCTCGACTTTTGTGCTTGCATTCGGTCGAAAAATTCCTGCCAGTGCGGGGCTCTGCCGTCGATGTCCTTGAAGCCATACTCCCTCGAGAGGTGCCAGGTCGCCAGGGCTTTCCCGGCCTTTTGGTGAACCTTGGGGTCGGAGGCCAAGGCCACCACCGCCCGCCCGATGTAGTGGGGGGTCTCGGACTCGGCGTAGTAGGGGTCTTTGGCAATGGCATCCCGCCAGTTGGCCTCGGTCACGCCGAAGTGCTCGAGCATCGCTTCTGAGCGCAGGAAACCCGGGGTGAGGGCCACGGCGGTGATGTTGGCCTCGGCGGGGTCGGGCTGGCCGTTGACGTTGATGCGCTTGCCTTTGAACTCCTCCGCCATGTTCCGTGCCAGCCGGATCACGGTGGTCTTCACCAGGTCGTAGAAGAAGTTGCCCCGGTAGCTCAGCGTGTCCCCGTCGGTGATTTCAACGATGAGCCCTGAGTCGCGCTCGACCATCAGCGGGACGGCGTAGCGGCTGGTGAGGATGTGGCTGTAGACCGAGCGCTCCAAGAGCTTCCACCCCTGGGCCACGTCCAACTCCCAGAAGGGCTTGCCCCATTCGATCAGGGGATCCCCGCCCCACACGTCGTTCACCACGATGTCGAGCCGCCCGCCCTGTTCGGCCCGCACCCGCTCGAAGAGGGCCTTGACCTGATCTTCCTGGGTGTGGTCCACCCGTACCGGAATCCCGACCCCTCCGGATGCCGTGACGAGGTCGGCAGTTTCCTCGATGGTCTCGGGCCGGTTCATGTCCGAGGGGTTACCCCGGGTGCTCCGACCGGTAACGTATACGGTCGCGCCTGCCGCACCCAGTTCGACCGCGATCCCCCGCCCGCAGCCCCGGGTCGCCCCCGCCACCACCGCAATCTTGCCTTTCAGATTCATGTCTTTACCTCACTTCTCCAGCCTAAGCCGGTTAATATGACACCTATTGTCATATTGTCCTGCTAGGGTAGGATCATGCGGGCGGATCGGCTTTTGTCCATCCTGTTGATCTTGCAGACTCGGGGGCAGGTTAGCTCGAGACAGCTCGCCGAGCACCTCGAGGTCTCCGAGCGCACCATCCACCGCGACATGGAAGCCCTCACCGCTGCCGGGGTTCCGGTTTATGCCGAGCGTGGTTCGCGGGGCGGCTGGCGGCTCCTGGAGGATTACCGCACCGACCTCACCGGGCTCAAACCCGGCGAAGTCCAAGCGCTGCTGGTGGGGCAGCCGAACCGTCTGCTCGAGGATCTGGGGCTCTCGAGGGCCTCCGAAGGGGCCTGGATCAAGCTGCTGGCGAGCCTGCCCGCCTTTTACCGCCGCGAGGCCGAGTCGGTGCGGGGGCGCATCTACGTCGAACCCAGGGGGGCCGCCGAGCCGGTCCCCCACCTACCGACCCTGCTCGAGGCCCTCTGGCGAAACCGCAAGCTGCACGCGATCTACCGGCGCAACGACGGGAAGATCAGCGAACGCCTGCTCGACCCGCTGGGGCTGGTCGCCAAGGGGAACACCTGGTATCTGGTGGCCTGGAATGGTGACGATTACCGTACCTACCGGGTCTCCCGCGTCCAGGAGGCCCGCCTGAGCCTCGAGCCCGCGATCCGACCCGCCGACTTCGACCTGCAAAGCTTTTGGGAGCAGTCCCGGGTCGAACTCAAAGAGCGGTTGCCCCGCTACGACATGCGGGTGCGGGTCGAGCAGAAGGCGCTCGAGCGAGTTGGCCTGGTGGGCCGCTGGGCGCGGCTCCTGCAGGCCGAGCCGGTGGGGGAGGGCTGGCTCGAGGCGCAGATTCGCTTCGAGGTGGAGGAGGATGCCTTGGCTTGGGCACTCAGTTTAGGACCAAAAGTGAGGGTGCTGGAGCCGATGGAACTGCGGGCGAAGGTGATAGGGGCGGCTCGAGCGATCCTCGAGGCGTGTGTTTCGCTGCGCGAAAGCAGCGAGGGGGCAGAGTAAAACCCCACCCTGGGAAAGAGTGGAAATCTTCGGCGCAACCCCTCGCCCGGCGCACCGCGCGGGGGAGGTGGGGCGGTTTGGGTCAATGATTCGTCAGTATGTTTATGGTTGAATGAAGGCGAACCCGAACAGCTCGAGCGACCGGCTACCCGGAACCACCCGCTTGAGGGCTCAACCCCCCGCGATCGCACCGAGGACGATCAGCGGTTCTTGACCCATGGCGACGGCTTGGGGCAAAGGAACCTCCGCGGACTGGTGCGACCAATCCTCCCCGCAGACGAAAAACCGCAGGAGATCACGGCGTTCTTTGGTGCTCGAGTCGCGGATGGTTCCGCGCAACACCGGGTAAGCGGCCTCCAGAGCGTCCAGCACCGAGCGTAGCGTCGGCTGGCCCGCTACCTCGAGCTTCACCTCTTTGCCCACCCCGGCCAGGGCTTGCAGGTGGTAGGGCAGAATCACCCGGATCATGAAAGGGTCTGTACCTCCACCGAAAGCACCGGGGGAAGGTCGCGCACGATTGCCCTCCAGCTATCCCCGCCGTCCGCCGAGGCGTACACCTGCCCACCGGTGGTGCCAAAGTACACTCCGCATTCGTCCAACGCGTCCACCGCCATCGCGTCGCGCAGAACGTTCACATAGCAATCCTGCTGGGGTAAGCCCTGGGTGAGCGCTTCCCACTCGTTCCCCCCGGTGCGGCTGCGGTACACCCGGAGTTTCCCCTCGGGCGGGTAGTGCTCGGAGTCGCTCTTGATGGGGATCACGTAAACGGTGTCGGGTTCGTGAGCGTGCACGTCTACCACGAAGCCGAAATCGCTGGGAAGGTTCCCGCTGACTTCGTACCAGTTTTCCCCCGCGTCGTCGCTTCGCATCACGTCCCAGTGTTTCTGCATGAACAAAACGTCGGGGCGCTTGGGGTGTAGGGCGATGCGGTGGACGCAGTGCCCCACCTCGGCTTCCCCATCGGGGAGGTATTCGGATTTCAGCCCCCGGTTGATGGGCCGCCAGGTCTGTCCGCCGTCGTCGGTGCGGAAGGAGCCCGCGGCAGAGATGGCGACGAAGATACGCCTAGGGTCGCTGGGGTGGAGCACGATGGTGTGCAGGCAAAGCCCACCCGCGCCGGGTTGCCAGTGGGGGCCCGAACCGTGGCCGCGCAACCCCGCGAGTTCCTGCCAGGTTTGCCCGCCGTCGTCGGAGCGGAACAAACCGGCGTCCTCCGCCCCGGCGTAGACCACGTCGGGATCGGTGAGGGAGGGCTCGAGGTGCCACACCCGTTTGAACTCCCAAGGGTGCGGGGTGCCGTCGTACCACTGGTGGGTGCCGGGAACGCCCTGGTAGGTAAATTCCCCTTCCATCGCCTGCCAGGTCTTTCCCCCGTCGTCGGAGCGCTGGATCTTCTGCCCGAACCACCCGGTGGACTGCGAGGCGTAGATCCGGTCGGGGTTCACCGGCGAGCCTTTCAGGTGGTAGACTTCCCAGCCCGCGAAGTGCGGGCCGCTGACCTGCCACGATTGGCGCTTGCCGTCCGAAGTCAATACGAAGGCACCTTTCCGCGTCCCCACCAATACCCGCACGTCCGCCATCGTTACCTCCCCTTTCACGATTGATTTGTTTAGATCATACCCTTTTGTGCTTAATTTGTGTAGATCATACTGCTGTAGGGCATGAGCCCTTTCAGCATTAGCGAAAGACTACCGGGATTCCTCCAGCCTCGTGTCAGTTCACGAAAATTGAACCATGGGGCGATCCTTAGTGCAAAAGAGGGGAACGCAAAAAGGGGAACACAAGAGAGAGGGGAACGCTTAGCATCTTTCGCGTCTAACGCGTCTAGTGCGCCATTGATTGCCCTCGAGCGCTCCGCGCCAAGCGCAAGAAGTCTGCCCCTAAAAAAGGCCCAAGTCGACTTTGAGCGGGTCGGATGGAGCTTGTTTATATCGTGCTGCGCCTGCTTATCGTCACAACTCGGTGCGGACTTGCCACAGCTCGGGGAAAAGCACTACCTCGAGCACCTTTTTCAGATACCCCACCCCCGCCGTGCCCCCGCTCCCGCGTTTGTGCCCGATCATCCGTTCGACGGTGACCAAGTGGTTGAAGCGCCAGCGGCGGAAGTTGTCTTCCACGTCGATGAGCTTCTCGGCCAGGTAGTAGAGGTCCCAGTGCTCGAGCGTGTTGCGGTACACGCTGAGCCAGGCTTGGAGCACCGCCGGATTGGGCTCGTAAGGCTTCGAGTAATCCCGCTCGAGGACCTCTCTGGGGACCGTGAGGCCCCGCTTGGCCAGGAGCCGGAGTGAAAGGTCGTAGAGGCTCGGGGCCTTGAGCGCGTCCTCCAAGAGCCCGTAGTGCTGGGTATGGTGCTGGTGGGGGCGCATCATGAAGGGATTTTTGTTGCCCAGCAGGAACTCGATGAGCCGGTACTGGTGCGACTGGAACCCCGAGGCTTGCCCGAAACTCGAGCGAAACTCGAGGTAGTCGGAGGGGGTCATGGTTTTGAGCACTTCCCAACTGCTTGCCATTTGCTCCTGGGCGCGGCAGACCCGGGTGAGCATCTTGAGGGCCGGGTCGATGATGTCCTGCTCCAAAAGCTTCATCGCGCTCTTCAGCTCGTGGATCAAGAGCTTCATCCAGAGTTCTTGGACGTGGTGAATGACGATGAAGAGCATCTCGTCGTGGGCTTCGGTGAGGGGCTTCTGCGCCTCGAGGAGGGTCTCGAGGGAAAGGTAATCCCCGTAGGAGAGCGAGTGGCGGAAGTCGGTGTAGGCTTCCTGGTAAACCTTTTCGTCTTTCATCGCCCCAACTCCTGCCGCAGTGCCCGCCACACCTTCTCCGGTGTGAGCGGCATGTCCAGATGCTTGATCCCCAGCGCGTCCATCACCGCGTTGACCACCGCCGGGGTGGCCCCGATGGCCCCGGCCTCGCCGATCCCCTTGACCCCCAGCGGGTTGGTGGGGGAGAGGGTGTTGCCCCGGTGGGCCTCCACCGGGGGGATCTGGACGCTACGGGGCAGGGTGTACTCGAGGAAGCTCGCGCTGGTGTTTTGCCCGATCTCGTCGTAGCGGATGCCCTCGTAGAGGGCCTGCCCGATGCCCTGGGCCACCCCACCTTGCTGCTGCCCCTCGACCAGCATCGGGTTCACCACCGGCCCCACGTCGTCGAGCGAGACATAGCGCAGCACCCGCACCTCCCCGGTCTCGCGGTCCACCTCGACCATCGCCAAGTGCGCCCCGAAGGGGTAGTTGGCCTCGCGCAGGGTAAAGGTGGACTGGCCCTCGAGCCCCGGCTCCATCCCGGCGGGCAGCTTGCGCGGGCTGTAGGCGGTCTGGGCGATCTGTTCGACGCTGACGCTGCGGTCGGTGCCCCGTACCCCCCAGCCCGCTTCGGTCAGTTCGATGTCGGCGGGGGCAGCCTCGAGTAGGTGAGCGGCGATGGCGATCATCTTCTCCTGCACCTTGAGGGCTGCGCCCTGGATGGCCGAACCCCCCACCGAGAGGGTGCGGCTCCCCGCCGTGCCCATCCCGTAGGGGATCGCCAGGGTGTCGCCTTGGACGATTTGGATGCGCTCGAGGGCAATCCCCAGCCGCTCGGCCACAATCTGGGCGAAGCCGGTTCCGGCCCCCTGCCCGTGCGGCGAGGTCCCGGTGAAGACCACCGCGCTCCCATCGGGGTTGACCCGCACCCCGCCGGTGTCCCAGCCGTAGCCGGTGATCTCCACGTAGGTAGTGAGCCCGATCCCCACCAAGCGGCCTTCGGCCCGGGCCTTGGCTTGAAAGGCCCGCAAGGCGCGGTAGTCAGTCAGCTCGAGCAGCTTTTGCAGCGTCTCGGGGTAGGCCCCGCTGTCATATTTGGCCCCGGTCAGGGTTTTGTAGGGGAAGGGCCCCCGGATTAGGTTTTTGAGCCTCAGCTCGGCGGGGTCCATCCCCAACTCGCGGGCGGCGATGTCCACCAGGCGCTCGAGGTAGTAGGTGGCCTCGGGACGCCCCGCGCCCCGGTAGGCCCCGGTAGGGGTGGCGTTCGTGTAGACCGCGACCAGCTCCAAATCCACCGCCGGGATCTCGTAGGGGCCTTGCAGCATGAGGATGGTGCCGGGGGCGTTGCCCAGGGTGGTCTCGAGGATGTAGGCCCCCAGGTCGGCCACCACCCGCCCCCGCAGGCCCAGGATTTTCCCCTCTGGGTCCAGGGCCATCTCTAAGTCCGCGACCTGGGCCCGCCCGTGGATGGTCGCCACGAAGCTTTCCGAGCGGCCCTCCACCCACTTGACCGGCTTCCCCAAGGTGCGGGCCAGGTAGGCCACCAGGATCTCCTCGGGGTAGATATTGATCTTAGCCCCAAAGGCCCCGCCCACGTCGGGGGTCACGGCCCGCACCTGGTTCTCGGCCAGGCCCAGCGCCTCGGCCACCGCGCTCCGCAGGTCGTGGGGCATCTGGGTGCTCGACCAGACTGTGAGGGCCTCGCGCACCCCGTCCCAGGCGGCCAGGACGCCACGCGGCTCCATCGAGGTAGGGGCCACCCGCTGCTGCACCAGTCGCGCCCCCACCACCTTGTGGGCCTTAGCGAACGCCGCCTCCGCGTCTCCGGCGGAGGTCTTGCGTTGGAGGGCCCGGTTGGTGCCGAGTACGGGGTGGACCAGGGTTGGCTCCTCGAGCGCCACCAGCGGATCGGGTACGGCCTCCAGGGCTTCATAGTCCACCTCGACCAGCCCCAGCGCGTCTTCGGCAGCCGCCCGCGAGGTCGCCAGCACCGCCGCCACCGGCTGGCCGGTGTAGCGCACCACGTCTTTGGCCAGCACCGGGTGCTGCACCACCTTGGCATCCCGCCCCCCCGAGCCCGGGGCCACCAGTTCGGGCAGGTCGGCAGCGGTGTAGACCGCCACCACGCCGGGCACTCGCCGGGCTTCTTTGGTAGCGATTCCCCCGATCCGGGCGTGGGCGTAGAGGCTTCGCACCAGCATCAGGTGTAGCGTGCCCTCGAGGGCCAAATCGTCGAGATAAGTCCCCTTCCCGGTGAGAAATTTGCCGTCCTCGAGCCGCTTGACCGGCTTGCCGATGTAGCGGTTGTGGGTTTTGTTCTCCAGCGCGGTAGACATACGCCTTATGCTACCGTTTCCCCTGAGAAGCTTGCTGGCTCGAGCGAATTATGCTATCGCTATATGTCCATCCACTTCTTCAAACCCGACCGCTACCACAACACCCTCGGTTCCCACGCGCCGGTGCTGACCATTCAGCCCGGCGACACGGTGATCACCACCTGTGTGGACGCCCGTGGCCTCGACGAGTACGACCAGCCCATCACCCCGCGGGGTAACCCCATGACCGGGCCGTTCTTCATCGAGGGGGCCGAGCCTGGCGATACCTTGGTGGTGAAGTTGGAAAAACTGCGTCCCAACCGGCGGCGTGGCTGGTCCGGGGTGCTGCTCGCCCCCAACGTGGTGGAGCCCACCGACGCGGGCAGGCTGGCCCAGGCCGGGGGGTACTTCGTCTGGGACTGGGAGGTGGATGCCCAAGCCGGAACCGCCCGACTCGATCATCCAGCGAGCCCCCTGCACGGGTTTGAACTCCGGCTCGAGCCCATGCTGGGCTGTTTCGGGGTGGCCCCCGAGGGCGGGCAAGCCATCTCTACCGCCACTTCCGGCCCACATGGCGGCAACATGGACTACCGGGGGTTTCGCGAGGGGGTCACGGTCTATTTCCCGGTGTTCGCGCCGGGGGCGCTCTTTTTTCTGGGCGACGGACACGCCTTGCAGGGCGACGGAGAGATCTGCGGGACCGGCATCGAGGTCTCGCTGGACGTGCAGTTCAGCGTGGACCTGATCCGGGGGCAGAAGATCGAGTGGCCGAGGGGTGAGAACGACGAGTACATCTTCACCGTGGGTAATGCCCGCCCGCTCGACCAGTGCGTGCAGCACGCCTCCTCCGAGATGCTGCGCTGGCTCGAGCAGCGGGGTTTGGGCACCGCCCAGGCCTCCTTGCTGATGGGCCAGTGCGTGCGCTACGACTTGGGCAACATCTTTGACCCGGCCTACACGATGGTATGCAAGATGCCGAAGAAGCTGCTCGAGCGCTTGCCCGATTTATAAACCGGTGAGCCGGGCACTATGGCTTGCTACTTTTTTGGCGGATTGCTATACTGCCATCTTGGCACCCGTTGGGGTGGCCTAAGACAGCGAGGGGCACGGGGCCGGGCCTTTTGGGCAAAGCCCTGAAGCCTTAAAAATCTCGCCGAGGCGCTTGGAGCATAGCTCTAAAGGGGAAGCGTTTTTCGCCGCAAAAGTTGGGAGCCCCCACTCTCAAAACCAAACACCAGACTCCTTAAGGAGTCGAGGAGGATACGTGCCTAGTCAGCGCAACATCGAACATCTCGAGGCGCTCACGGCGACCCTGAAGGGGGCCGAAGGCTCGTTCTTCGTGGTGGACTACCAAGGGCTCGAGGCGGGCCCCACCGGTAAGCTTCGCAGCGCTTTGCGGGAAAAGGGCGGCGAGATGATCGTCGCCAAAAACACCCTGATCCGCAAAGCCCTGAGCAACCTGGGTCTGCCCGAACTCGAGGGGCTCGCTGGCCCTTCGGCGGTGGTGATCTTCAAGGAACCCGCTGCCGCGGCCAAGGCTCTCAAGGAGTACGCCAAGACGAACGACAAAGGCATCCCCAAGCTCAAGTCGGGGCTGCTCTCGGGACAGGCGCTGGGCGCCAAGCAGGTCGAAGCCTTGGCGGACCTCCCCAGCCAGACCGAGCTGCGCGCCGAACTGGTGGGCGTGCTCTCGGCCACCATGAGCAACTTCGTGGGCGTGCTGGGCGGGAAGGCCCAGGAATTCGTCGGCATTCTGGACGCTTTCGTCGCCAAACAGGAGGCGGCCTAAGCTTTGGACGCGCTACGTGCGCGTAGTTAAAGGAGAAAGATCATGGCTCTCGATATCGCTGCGATCAAGCAACAGCTCTCCGGCGCGACCGTGCTGGAACTCAAGCAACTCATCGACGAACTCAAGGAGGAGTGGGGCGTGACCGCCGCCGCTCCGGTGGCCGTGGCCGCCGTCCCCGGCGCTGCCGCTGCCGCCCCCGCTGCCGAGGAGAAGACCGAGTTCGACGTGGTCCTCAAGGAGGCCGGGGCCAACAAGCTCAACGTCATCAAGGAAGTCCGCGCCATCACCGGCCTGGGCCTCAAGGAAGCCAAGGACCTCACCGAGCAGGGCGGCGTGATCAAGGAAGGCATCTCCAAGGACGAGGCCGAGAAGATCAAGAAGCAGCTCGAGGACGCCGGAGCGAAGGTCGAGCTGAAATAAGTTTTGGGTTCACCGACCCAAACAGCTAGCGTCCTTGTTCGGACGCCGGCGTGAAGGTTGAGCTGTCGGCTAAACCCCTGGGCTTAGGCTCGGGGGTTTTTGCTTGCACAACGCCTATGGCGACGTCTTACACTGCCAGGACTTCGTTGGCGGGAAACAGATAATAGTCGGGCAGTGGTTTCAGGAAGGCCCCGGTCGTCCGGGGCTGGCCTCGCTACTTCTGTGTTCGCGCCCGATTTGGCCTCCAGGAAAGCGAATGGGAATTTCCACACCAAAGCGCCGAAGGGGATGTGCTAAACTCGAGCCTAATTAGAGGAATTGGAGCCTGGTGCTCTTTGCGGCACGAAGAGGGTGTGATACTCTATGCTTTGTGCCTTTTCGGTATATCCGTGAGGCCAACGTAAGAACCAGCACCGACGGGGGGTAGCCCTCGCCGGAGAACCCTGTTCAGCTTACGTCCCAACCAGACGTCCCCTCGCGGGGCGAGGAAAACCTTGGCGCGAAAAAAGCGTGAAGGCAAGGAGCGTGCATGAAGAGCCAGCGGTTCGGACGGATCGAAGAGGTTATCCCCCTACCCACCCTTACCGAAATCCAGGTAGACAGTTTTAGAAAAGCTTTACAGCTCAACACTCCCCCCCACCAGAGGCAAAACCTCGGCTTACAAGCGGCCTTCAAGGAGACCTTCCCCATCGAGGAGGGCGAGAAGGGCCGGGGCGGGCTGGTGCTGGACTTCCTCGAGTACCGCCTGGCCGAGCCCCCCTTCGATCAGGACGAGTGCCGCGAGAAAGACCTGACCTACCAGGCCCCGCTGTACGCCAAATTGCAGCTCATCCATAAAGACACCGGCCTCATCAAAGAAGACGAAGTTTTCCTGGGCGACTTGCCCCTCATGACCGAGGACGGCTCCTTCATCGTCAACGGGGCCGACCGGGTCATCGTTTCGCAGATCCACCGCTCCCCTGGCGTGTACTTCACCGCCGACCAGGCCCGACCCGGCAAGTTCGTGGCCTCGGTGATCCCGCTGCCCAAGCGCGGCCCCTGGATTGACCTCGAGTTCGAGCAGTCCGGGGTGGTGGTGATGAAGGTCAACAAGAAGAAGTTTCCGCTGGCTTTGCTGCTGCGGGTGCTGGGTTACACCGCCGAGGGGCTTTCCCGCGAACTCAAGGACTACCCCGAACTGGCCCCGGGTATCCTCGAGGCTGCCTACCGGGGCAACAAGGCGCTCGAGATGGGCGTGGAGGAGAGCCTGCTCAAGCTCTTTACCGAGCTGCGCCCCGGCGACCCGCCCAAACGCGACAAGGCCATCACCTATCTACACTCGTTGCTCTCCGACCCCCGCCGCTACGACCTGGGCGAGGCCGGGCGCTACAAGGCCAACACCAAGCTGGGGATGGAGCTTTCGGGCCGCACCCTCATCAAGTTCGAGAACGGCGAGTTCAAGGACGAGGGCCTGCTGCCGGTGCTGCTTTACCTCTTCGGTCTGCAATCTGGCCGCGAGGGCTTCGAATCCGATGACATCGACCACTTGGGCAACCGCCGCATCCGCACGGTGGGCGAGCTTTTGGCCGATCAGTTCCGGGTGGGGCTCTCCCGGCTTGCCCGTGGCGTGCGCGAGCGGATGCTGCTGGGCACCCCTGAGTCCGCCACCCCGGCCAAGCTGGTGAATAACCGCCCGCTGGTGGCCGCTATCCGCGAGTTCTTCGGGCGCAGTCAGCTCAGCCAGTTCAAAGACCAGACCAACCCACTCTCCGAGCTGCGCCATAAGCGCCGTATCTCGGCTTTGGGGCCAGGCGGCCTGACCCGCGAGCGGGCCGGGTTCGACGTGCGTGACGTGCACCGCACCCACTACGGGCGTATCTGCCCCATCGAAACACCGGAAGGCGCGAACATCGGGCTGATCTCCTCCTTGGCTGCTTACGGGCGGATCAACGAGCTGGGCTTTATCCTCACCCCCTACCGCAAGGTCGAAAACGGTCGGGTCACCGAGGAAGTGGTCTTCATGACCGCCGGGGAAGAGGACCACTACCTGATTGCCCAGGCCAACACGCCCATCGACGAGAACGGCAAATTCGCTACCGACCGCATCGTGACCCGCCGCAAGGGCGACCCGGTGATCGTGCGGCCCGAGGACGTGGAGTACATGGACGTTTCGCCGAAGCAGGTCTTCTCGGTGAACACCAACCTGATCCCCTTCCTCGAGCACGACGACGCCAACCGGGCTTTGATGGGTTCGAACATGCAGGCCCAGGCCGTACCGCTGATCCGGGCCCAGAGCCCCATCGTCATGACCGGGGTGGAAGACCGCGTGGTGCGCGATTCCTTGACTTCGGTCTACTCCGAGGTGGACGGGGTGGTGAAGTCGGTCTCGGGCGACAAGATCGTCATCAAGGGCGACGACAAGGGCGAGTACGAATACTACCTGCGCCGCTTCGTACGCTCCAACCAGGGCACCGCGCTCGACCAGCGCCCCCGCGTCGAGGCCGGGCAGCGGGTCAACAAAGGTGACCTCCTGGCCGACGGCCCGGCGTCCGAGGAGGGTCGCTTGGCCCTGGGGCAGAACGTGGTCATCGCCATCATGCCCTTCGACGGCTACAACTACGAAGATGCCATCGTGATCTCGGAGGACCTGCTGCGCAAGGACTTCTACTCCTCGGTGCACATCGAGCGCTACGAGATCGAAGCCCGCGATACCAAGCTGGGCCCCGAGCGGATCACCCGCGACATCCCCAACCTCTCCGAAGCTGCATTGCGCGACCTCGACGAGGACGGCGTGGTGCGCACCGGGGCCGAGGTCAAACCGGGCGATATCCTGGTGGGCCGCACCAGCTTCAAGGGCGAGACCGAACCCACCCCCGAAGAGCGCCTGCTGCGCTCGATCTTCGGCGAGAAGGCCCGCGACGTGAAGGACACCTCGCTACGGGTTCCCCCCGGCGAGGGCGGGGTAGTGGTGCGCTCGCTGCGGCTGCGGCGCGGCGACCCCGGCGTGGAACTCAAACCCGGCGTGCGCGAGGTGGTGCGGGTCTACGTGGCTCAGAAGCGCAAGCTCCAAGTCGGCGACAAGCTGGCCAACCGCCACGGCAACAAGGGCGTGGTCAGCAAGATCCTCCCGCCCGAGGACATGCCCCACCTGCCCGACGGCACCCCAGTGGACATCGTGTTGAACCCCTTGGGCGTGCCCAGTCGTATGAACCTGGGGCAGATCCTCGAGACCCACCTGGGCATCGCCGGGCTCGACTTGGGCGTGCACTTTATCACCCCGGTCTTCGACGGCGCGACCGAGGAGGAGATCAAGAACCTCTTGGGCGAGGCCTTCGACCAGAAGTGGGCCCGGCGCAAGGCCGAGGGTTTTGGCCTGGACCGCCGCGAGCAGGAGGTGCTGGCCCGTGCCGCCAAACTCGGCATCGTAGACGAAAACCTGGACGCCGAAGGGCAACTGCGCCAGGTGGCCCAGCAAGGCAAGAGCATTCTCTACGACGGGCGTAGTGGCGAACCCATCGAGGCCCCCATCGTGGTCGGGGTGATGTACATCATGAAGCTTTACCACATGGTCGAGGACAAGATGCACGCCCGTAGCACCGGCCCCTACTCGCTCATCACCCAGCAGCCCCTGGGCGGCAAGGCCCAGTTCGGTGGGCAGCGTTTTGGCGAGATGGAGGTATGGGCACTCGAGGCCTACGGCGCTTCGCACACCCTGCAAGAGATCCTCACCCTCAAGTCCGACGACATCGAAGGCCGTAACGCCGCCTACGAGGCCGTGGTGAAGGGTGACGACGTACCCACCGCCAGCGTGCCGGAATCCTTCCGGGTGCTGGTCAAGGAGCTTCAGTCCTTGGGCCTGGACGTCGAGACTTATGACGAGAACGACCGGAGCCTGGACATTTTCGAGGGCCTAGCCTCTAAGCGATAAACGGGGGACGCATGAAACGAGAAGTCAGAAAAGTACGCATCGCCCTGGCCGCACCGGAGAAGATTCGGCAGTGGAGCTATGGCGAGGTCGAAAAGCCCGAGACCATCAACTACCGCACCCTGCGCCCGGAGCGCGACGGCCTCTTCGACGAGCGCATCTTCGGCCCCATCAAGGACTACGAGTGCTCCTGCGGCAAGTACAAGCGCCAGCGCTTCGAGGGCAAGGTCTGCGAGCGCTGCGGGGTGGAGGTCACCAAATCCATCGTGCGCCGTTACCGCATGGGTCATGTCGAGCTGGCCACCCCAGTAGCCCACATCTGGTACGTCAAGGACGTGCCCTCCAAGATCGGCACCCTCCTGGACCTCAGTGCGCAGGAACTCGAGCAGGTCCTCTACTTCGCCAAGTACATCACCATCGACCCCAAGGGGGCCATGCTGGGTGGACAGCCGGTGCAAAAGCGCCAGCTCCTCACCGACGAGGAGTACCGCGAACTGCGTTTTGGCAAGCAGGAGACCTACTCGATCCCGCTGGGGGTGGATGCCCTCATCAAGGACGGGGAAGAAGTCAAGCGCGGGCAGGAGCTGGCCCCCGGCGTGCAGAGCAAGATGGACGGGCTGGCTTTCTTCCGCTTCCCCCGGCGCATCCGGGTGGAGTACATCCAGCGCGAGCGGGCCCACCTGAGCTTGCCCCGTGACGCCTGGATCGAGCAGAAAAGCTACCGGGCCGGTGAACCCCTGGCCGAACTCTCCGACAAGCACCAGATCAAGAGCGAGGACTCCGGCGCGGTGCAGATCGTCGAGTTCGAGGAGGGCTCGCTGCTCAAGATCGTAGACCCCGACACCAACACAGTCTCGGTGGTGTACTTCCTGCCGGTGGGCTTCAAGGCCAAGGTCGGCGAGGGCGAACTGATCTCCAAGGGCGAGGTGCTGGCCGAGGGCAAGGGCCTGATCCGCATGCCCAGGACGCTGCGGGTCTCCGAGGTCGAGGCCTCTGGGAAGAAGGAGGTCGAGCTTTCGCTGACCCTCGAGTGGAGCGAGGCCAAGGACTACCCGCTCCAGCCCCACATGCACGTGCTGGTCTCGGAGGGGATGAAGGTCCGCAAGGGCGAGAAGCTGGTGGGGGCCATCGACGTAGAGGAGGAGATCCACGCCGAGTCGGATGGGGTCGTACACCTGCACGAGCCCGCCTCCATCGTGGTCATGAAGGCCAAGCTCTACCCCTTCGAGGACGACGTGGAGGTGACCAACGGCGACCGGGTCTCCCCCGGGGACAGCCTGGCCGACGGCGGCAAGGTCAAGAGCGAGATCTACGGACGGGTCGAGGTGGACCTGGTGCGTTTGAGCGTGCGGGTCATCGAGAGCTATGACATCGACGCCCGCATGGGGGCCGAGGCCATCCAGGCCCTGCTGAAGGATTTGGACCTGGCGGCGCTCGAGGCCGAACTCGAGGCGGAGATGAAGCACCCCAGCCGGGCCAAGCGGGCCAAGGCGAGGAAGCGCCTGGAGGTCACCCGCTCCTTCCGCGACTCGGGCAATCGCCCCGAGTGGATGGTGCTGGAAGCCGTCCCTGTGCTGCCCCCCGACCTGCGCCCGATGGTGCAGGTGGATGGTGGCCGCTTCGCCACGAGCGACCTCAACGACCTCTACCGTCGCCTCATCAACCGCAATAACCGGCTTAAGAAGCTCTTGAGCCAGGGGGCTCCGGAGATGATCATCCGCAACGAGAAGCGGATGCTGCAAGAAGCCGTGGATGCCCTGCTCGACAACGGGCGGCGCGGCACCCCGGTCACCAACCCCGGCTCTGACCGCGCCCTGCGCTCGCTCACCGACATCCTCTCGGGCAAACAGGGCCGTTTCCGCCAGAACCTCTTGGGTAAGCGGGTGGACTACTCGGGCCGAAGTGTGATCGTGGTGGGGCCGCAGCTCAAGCTGCACCAGTGCGGTCTGCCCAAGCGGATGGCGCTCGAGCTCTTCAAGCCCTTCTTGCTCAAGCGGATGGAGGAGAAGGGCATCGCCAACAACATCAAGTCGGCCCGCAAGATGCTCGAGCGCCAGCGCGACATCAAGGACGAGGTGTGGGACGCTTTGGAAGAGGTCATCCACGGCAAGGTGGTGCTCTTGAACCGCGCCCCCACCCTGCACCGGCTGGGCATCCAGGCCTTCCAGCCGGTGTTGGTCGAGGGCCAGTCCATCCAGCTCCACCCCTTGGTCTGCGAGGCTTTCAACGCCGACTTCGACGGCGACCAGATGGCCGTGCATGTGCCGCTTTCGAGCTACGCCCAGGCCGAAGCCCGCATCCAGATGCTCTCGGCCCACAACCTGCTCAGCCCGGCCTCCGGTGACCCGGTGGCCAAACCCGCCCGCGACGTGATCCTGGGCCTTTACTACATCACCCAGCTCCGCCGCGAGAAGAAGGGCGCAGGGAAAGAGTTCAAGACCCTCGAGGAGGCCAGCGCCGCCTATGAGCGGGGCGAAATCGCCCTCAACGCCCCCATCAAGATCGCCGGGCAGGACACCAGCTTAGGCCGCATGAAGTTTGTCTTCGCCTCGGTGGACGAGGCCTTGCTGGCGGTGCAGAACGGCATCGTGGACCACCAGGACGTGGTGACGGTGCGGATGGGCGACAAGCTCTTGCAGACCAGTCCCGGGCGGATGCTCTTCCTGCGCATCGTGGCCGAGGCCGTGGAAGACCCCGAAGCGGCCCAGCAACTGGTCAACCTCGAGGTGGCCCAGGAGAAAAACTCGCTCTCGGATTTGGTCTACCGCAGCTTCTTGCTCTTGGGCGTCGAGAAGACCGCCAAGCTCCTGGACGCCCTCAAGTACTACGGCTTCGTGCTCTCCACCCAGTCGGGCATCACCATCGGCATCGACGACGCGGTGATCCCACCGGAGAAGCGCCAGTACCTCGAGGAAGCCGACGCCAAGCTGGCCCAAATCGAGCAGGCCTTCGAGTTCGGCTTCATGACCCAAGAAGAGCGCGTCGCCCAGATCGTCCAGCTCTGGTCGGAGACCACCGAGCGGGTCACCCAGGCGGTGTTCAAGAACTTCGAGGAGAACTTCCCCTTCAACCCGCTCTACGTGATGAGCCAGTCCAAGGCCCGCGGTAACCCCCAGCAGATCCGCCAGATCTCCGGGATGCGCGGCCTGATGGCCAAGCCTTCGGGCGAGACCATCGAGGTTCCGGTGCGGGCTTCGTTCCGCGAAGGGCTCACGGTGCTCGAGTACTTCATCTCTACCCACGGGGCCCGTAAGGGTGGGGCCGATACCGCCCTGCGCACCGCCGACTCCGGCTACCTCACCCGCAAGCTGCACGACGTGGCCCACGAGGTCATCGTGCGCGAGGCCGACTGCGGCACCACCGACTACATCACCATCCCGCTTTTGCAGTTCGACGAGGCCTTCCGCAACAAGCGCCTGCGCAAACGCTCCGACATCGAGTCGGGGCTCTATGGCCGCACCGTAGCCCGTGAATTCGAGGTGAACGGCAAGACCTTCAAAGAAGGCACCCAGCTCTCCCTCGACGACGTCAACCACATCGTCAAGGCCGCCGAGGCGAATCTCATCGAGGAAGTGGCGGTGCGCTCGCCGCTGGTCTGCCGCACCCGCTTCGGGGTCTGCCAGCAGTGCTACGGCTGGGACCTCTCGATGGTCAAGCCGGTCAGCATCGGTGAGACGGTGGGCGTGGTGGCCGCCGAGTCCATCGGCGAGCCGGGCACCCAGCTCACCATGCGCACCTTCCACACCGGCGGGGTGGCCACCGGCACCGACATCACCCAGGGTCTGCCCCGCGTGATCGAACTCTTCGAGGCGAGGCGCCCCAAGGTCCGGGCGGTCATCGCCGAGATCGACGGCACCGTCAAGATCGAAGAGGGCGAGGACAAGGTCAGCATCTTCGTGATCTCCGAGGGCTTCCAGAAGGAGTACAAGGTCGCCAAGGAGGCCCGCATCACGGTCAAGGACGGCGACCTGGTGGAAGCCGGTCAGCCCCTCACCCGTGGGGCGGTGGATCCCCACCAACTGCTCGAGGCCAAAGGCCCCGAGGCCGTCGAGCGCTACCTGGTAGACGAGATCCAGCGCGTCTACCGCGCCCAGGGTGTAAAGCTTCACGACAAGCACATCGAAGTCATCGTGCGGCAGATGCTCAAGTACGTGGAGATCGGCGACCCCGGCGAGAGCCGCTTCCTGGAAGGGCAGATCCTCGAGAAGTGGGACGTCGAGGCGGCTAACGAAAAGCTCTCGCAAGAGGGCAAGATGCCCGCAAGCTGGAAGCCGGTGCTGATGGGCGTGACCAAGTCGGCCCTCTCCACCAAGAGCTGGCTCAGCGCGGCCTCCTTCCAGCACACCACCCACGTGCTCACCGAGGCGGCCATCGCCGGGAAGAAAGACGAACTCATCGGCCTCAAGGAGAACGTCATCCTAGGCAAGCTGATCCCCGCCGGGACCGGCTCCGACCACGTGCGCGACACCCAGGTGGTGGACGAGCGCACCCTGCGCCGCATCGAGGAGGCCCGCAAGGAGGCCGACCAGGCCCCGGCGGTCCCCCGCGACCAGCGCCGCATCCCGCTCACCCGCCAGCAGACGGGGAGGGACGTGTAGGGTTTGACCTAGGCTGAAAACCGGAAAAGGGGCCTCGAGCACGTGCTCGAGGCCCTTCTGCTGCACTCGAGTTATGGTCGAGCAGCCGATCACGCTCAAGGAATACCTCGAGATCGAGCGGCGCTCGGAGCAGCGGTATGAGCTGGTGGATGGTCAACTCTTGGCGCTGGCCGGGGAGACCCGCGAGCACTACCGCATTGCCCGGAGCATCACCACTCGCCTTCATGCAAACCTACGTCATCGTGGCCCAGACCGAACCGCGGGTGATCGTCTACCAGCGCGACCCGGCGGGTTGGCGGGTGGAATTCCTGGATGGGCAGGGCGAGATCGGCGTTCCGTGTCTGGAGGCGAAGCTGAGCCTGGAGCAGATCTACGCGGTCGAGTTTGCTCAAGAGCCCAAGGCTGAAACCTAAAGGCTAAAAGCCGATACAATGGTTTTGCCTTCGGCTTTCCGCGTTTGGCCTTCGGCATATATGAAAGCCAAACTCTTCCTCACCTTCCAGCAAGTCGGAGCCGACCTCTTTGCGGCCCGGATGGCCTCGGCCACCTCGGGCAACTACTCGGTGCGCACCCCCGACGGCCTCTTGATCACCCGTAGCGGGGCGCAAAAGGCCCACCTCACCGCCGAGGACCTGTTGCAACTCCCGCTCGAGCCCGACCCCGAGAAAGACCAGGGGGCCTCGGTGGAGAAGGTCATCCACCGGGCCATCTACCGCGAGACCGATGCCCAGGCGGTGGTTCACGCCCACCCGCGCTTCGCCATCGTGCTTTCCTATCACCTCGAGCGGATCGTGCCGATTGACCTCGAGGGCCGTTCCTATCTCCCCGAGGTTCCGGTGGTGTCCCCCCCCACCGCCTCGGCCACCGCGGAAGCCGCCCAGGCTGTAGCCGAAGCCCTCAAAACCCACCCGGCTTGCGTGGTGCGGGGCCACGGGGCCTTCGTCAAAGCCGCCCAGGAGACCCCGGAGAAGTCCTTGCTCAAGGCTTACTCGCTGATGACCAGCCTGGAGGAAGCCTGCGAGATTCTCTACTACGAGCGCTTATGGGAGCGGGGGCAGAGCCGGGGATGAAGGCTCTGTTCGTTGAGGGGAAAGACCCAGAAGCCCTCCGGGGTTTCGCCCGAAGATTCCCCCATCCCTACCGGCTCTTGTACCGCCCCGAGCAGGGGTTGTATTTGCTCGAGGTGACCTTTCGCGACGAGGGTCGGGAGGCCCAGGCCATCAGCGAGGAGATGGAGCGCGAAGCGGCAGGGCTCACGGGCTTCCGCTCCTGGAGCTTCGAGCTGATTGAAGAAGATTCCCAACACCCCATCCCCTAAACCCGCTACCCTGTCTTTATGCGTGAAGAAATCGGCTACATCCAAATCGGGGAATTCGAGCTTTACCTCGAGGACATCGGGCCAGAGGAGGCCCCGGTGATCGCCTTCCTCCACGGCGGCCCGGGCGGCTCCGCCTACGCCTTCCGCGAAGGGGTGGGCGACGACCTGGAGGACTACCGGGTGCTCTACTTCGACCAGCGGGGCTCGGGCCGCAGCCCCGAACTGCCCGCTGAGCCCCGGCTTTTCACCATCGATGCCTTGGTCGAAGACCTCGAGGCCCTGCGCCGCGAGCTGGGCATCGCCGAGTGGACCCTGCTGTCGCACGGCTTCGGCGCGGTCGTGGCGCTCGAGTACACCCGCAAAAACCCCCAGCACGTGGACGGGCTGATCCTGGTAGCCCCCTGGGTCAACTACCCGGAACTGGCCCGCCGCTTGTTCCGCTCGGCGCTGGCGCTGCGTGGGGTACCAGACGCGGAGGTCCCCGCAGACCCGATGCTGGCCCTCGCTGAGGCCTTCCGCGAGACCGAGCCCAAGGCCGTCTTCGACGCCCTGATGTTCCCTAGCGAGCATTCCCGGCTCGAGTACGAGTGGCTGGCTGAAGGGTCGGGCATCCTGGGCAACGAGGGCCCGGGGCAGATGTTCGTCTACAACGGCTTGTGGAACCTCGACTACACCGCCTACCTCTTCGATCTGCCGCTCACCCCGGCGGTGATCGTGGGGGCCAAGGACGGCACCAGCTACCCCGAGCAGGCCGAGTGGGTCGCCGACCTGACCGGGGGGAGCCTGGAGGTGCTCGAGGGGGCCGGGCACTATCCCTGGATGGACGAGCCGGAAGCCTTCCGTGAAGCGCTTTACCACGCCCTGGACAGCTTGGAACCCTGAGCGTCGGGTTTTATAGCGACAGGGTGAAGTGGGGAGAGGTGGACCACGCTCGAGCCCATCCAGAATGCAATTCCCTCCCTACAGACGCTTAATTTATTCACCGCCTATCTTTCCCCGGCGGCGGGGTCTTAAAATTAGCCGGTGGAGCGTCTATCCGATCTGCGCTATCGCCACACTCGAGCCTGGGCCGGTCTGGCCCAGCAGCCTTTCTTGTTGGCCGTGCGCGACGGTATGGTGAGCCTGCGGGCCATCCGCCGCTGGCTGGCCCAGGACTGTTTCTTTGTCGAGGGCCTGATGGGCTTTCAGGCGGGCCTGCTCCACCGTGCCCCCCAGCCCCACCGCCTGATTTTGGCTCAGGGGTTGGTCTCCACCGTCCGTGAGCTGGATTGGCTGTACCTGCAAGACCTGGATCTGTCGGCCCGGCCCCACCCCGCCGTGACCCAGTACCTGAATTATCTGCGGGAACTCGAGGCCCAGCCCTACCCGTTGGCGGCGGTGCTGCACTGGGCATTTCAACGCTGTTTTATGGACGCCTGGCTGGCGGCCAAGCCGGAGGAGTCTTTTCGCGGCGACAGCCGGGCGGGCGGCCCCCTGGCCGAACTGGTGGAGCACTGGACCCTCCTGGAGTTCCAGGCCCTGCTCCACGACCTGGGGATGATCGCCCTGGAAGTCGAGGCCGAGGCCGACCCGGCCCTCCTGGACCAGCACCTGGGGCGGATGCTGGGTTACGAGAAGGCCATGTGGCAGATGGCCTGGGAGTACGCCCAGGAGTAGCCCTGGATGCTCCAGGGTCGGGGGTGTGGGTCGGGTCAACTTAATCGAGCACTACGTTTGTAGCTCCGACTTTGTTTTACCCTGCTGGTGTGAAGCCCCTGTTGGCTTTGCGCGAACGCCATCTCGAGGCCTGGACGGCCTTGAGGGACGAGCCTTTTGTTCGTTTGCTGGCCGCGGGAAGGGTTCCTCCGGTTGCGGCCAGGCGCTGGCTCGAGCAGTGCCATTACTGGGACGAGGGCCTGTTGCGCTTCCTGACCCGCCTGCTGCGCAAGGCCCCCCAGGCCCACCGCCGGGTGCTGGCCCTGGCCATCCAGGCCATCGTGGAAGAGATCGACGTGCTCCGGGCCGATGAGGAACTGGACTTCTCGGCCCCCATGCACCCCAGCCGCCAGGAGTATCTGGAGTTCTTGCAGGAACTCGAGGCCCAGCCCTATCCGGTGGCGATGGTGCTGCACTGGGTGCTTTACCGGGTGTTTTTCGATACCTGGTTCTCGGCCAAGCCCCAGGATGGCCCGCTGGCCGAGTTTAGCGAACTCTGGAGCACCCCCGAGCTGCAAGCCCTCCAGCGCGACCTATCGGTGCTGGCGGTAGAGATGATCGCCCAGGCCGACCCGGCAGAGCTCGACCGTCTGACCGAACGGGTGATCGAACTCGAGCGCCAAAGCTGGCAGATGGCCTGGGAGTTCGTGCAGGAGACCCGGCGGCCTACCTTGATCTGAGGCAAACGCCGAATGCCAAAAGATCAAATCCCTCAGTGCTTCGCGCCAGCCTAGGGGACGGGCACCCCAGGCCAATGGCTCCTCACCCTCCCCAAAGCCGCTTCGTCCTGGTATACTTGTACCTCGCGTGACCTGAAGGTGTTTCAGGTTGGCTAAGTCGTGTGCCGAAAGGAGGTGAATATGCCCCAGTACGACCTTAACGTGATCCTGAGCCCTAACCTCGACCCCGCCCAGGTAGCCCTGGAGAAGGACCAGATCCAAGCGGCCCTCGAGCGCCACAAGGCCACCGTCAAGAACCTCGACGAGTGGGGGAGCCGGCGTCTGGCCTATCACATCGAGAAAGACCGCGAAGGCTACTTCTTGATGTACACCGTGGAGATGAACAAGGAAGCGGCCAACCCGCTCGAGAAAGAACTCCTGATCCGCGACAACGTGCGCCGGGTGATGATCGTGCGCGAGCGCCAAGAGGCCAAGGTGAGCAAGAGATCCCAATCGCAAAGAGCCTGAGGTTTTTTGCGACCCCCCCAAGTAGGGGTATTGCATTTTGGGGAAAGATCATGCACACTCAGATCTGCCAGAGCAATCTGGTAACCCCCGAAAAAGCAGACCGCTTGCGGGGTAGACGCTAGACCGAGACGCAAATCGCTAGCAGAAAAGGACTGTGACGGATATGGCAAGAGGCTTGAACCGCGTTTACCTAGTCGGTACCCTGACCCAAGACCCCGAGATGCGTTATACCCCCGGCGGCCTGGCCGTCCTCGAGCTCAACCTGGGGGGCAACGACCTCATCACCGACGAGTCCGGCAACACCCGCGAGCTGGCCTGGTACCACCGGGTGAAGCTCTTGGGCAAGGCGGCGGAGTTCTGGGGCGATAGCCTCAAGGCAGGGACCGCCCTGATGGTGGAGGGTAAGCTCGAGTACCGGAGTTGGGAGCAAGACGGGCAGAAGAAAAGCAGCCTGGAAGTCCGGGCGGATCGGCTCGACATCGTGAGCCTGGAGGGCAAGCGCGGTGATCTCACCGTCACCGATGCCCGGGGGCAGTCTCGGCTGCGCGAGGGGCTCAACCACGTGCTGCTGGCAGGCAACCTGACCCGCGACCCCGAGCTGCGCTACACCCCCCAAGGAACCGCCGTAACCCGCTTCTCGCTGGCCGTCAACGAGCGCTTCACCAGCAAAGGGACCGAGCAGGAGAAGACCCACTACGTAGACGCGCAAGCGTGGAGAGACCTGGCCGAATGGGCCGCCGAACTCAAAAAAGGAGACGGGGCTTTCCTTATCGGACGCTTGGTCAATGACTCCTGGACAGCTCAGGATGGCACTCGCCGCTACACCACGCGTGTGGAGGTGAGCCGTTTAGAGCGCCTTGCCCGTGGAGCCGGTAGCGGTGGAACCGGCTCCCAGGGTGCACCGCAGAGTGCGCCGAAAGGCCGTGCGGGCAAGGTCGATATCGATGAAGGCTTGGAAGACTTCCCACCAGAGGAGGATTTACCGTTTTGAGCACCAAAAAAGTTTCTAAACCCAAACCCGGGGGCGAGCGGGGTGAACGCGGCGAGCGCGGGATGCGTCGCAGCCGCAAACCCAAAGTAGCCGCCTCCCTCGGTGAGTTCAGCCTGACCGACTACAAGAACGTGGACGTCCTGAAGCGTTTCCTGTCGGAGACCGGCAAGATTTTGCCGCGCCGCCGTACGGGCCTCAACGCCCAGGAGCAGCGCAAGATCGCCCGCACCATCAAGCGGGCGCGGATGCTGGGGCTCTTGCCCTTCACCGACAAGCTGGTTCGCAAATAGGGGGTAGAGCGATGAAAGTGATTTTGCTCGAGCCCATGGAGAACCTGGGCGATGTCGGCGCGGTGGTGAACGTCAAGCCTGGCTACGCCCGCAACTACCTGCTGCCCCGCGGCCTGGCTACCCTGGCCAGCGAGTCCAACCTGCGAGCCCTGGAGGCCAAGATCCGTGCCCAGGCCAAACGCTCCGCCGAGCGCAAGGCCGAGGCCGAGCGCCTCAAGGAACTCCTCGAGCCCCTCACCCTGACCATGAAGGTCAAGGCCGGGGAGTCCAAGATCTACGGCTCGGTGACCGCCCGCGACGTGGCTGAGGCCCTCGAGGCCCAGCACCAGATCAGCATCGACCCCAAGCGGCTGGTGCTGGAGAAGCCCATCAAGGAGCTGGGCGACTACACCCTGGCCTACAAGCCCCACCCCGAGGTTCCCATGAACCTCAAGGTGAGCGTGCAGGCCATCAAAGAGTAAACCTGACTCATCCGGTAGGCGGGCTCGAGTGCTTTGCGCCGAGCCCGCTTTTTTGGGCCTTACTCTACAGCCGCCAGCGATTTTACGGCCCCTTCGCGCTTTGTTCCCGCTCAATCGGCTCGTTTTTTGTGAAGACTGCTATAAAGCAGTGATCTGCATATTTTCGGCGATTCAATAGCCGCTATATGCCCAGCATCGCGGTGAAGGTGAGGGGAGGCTCGAGGGTAAAGCTGGCCGTAGCTACCGGAGAATCGCGCCCACGATGAGATCAACCACGAAGGTGCCCACCGCCGCCACCAGCAGCGTGAGCCAGATTTTGCCGCTCTCCCTGAGGTTCATGCTCGACTGCACCGCCAGGTAAGCGAAGTACACGTTGGCGGCCAGGGTCACGATCCCCAGGAGCGGTACCAGGAAGATGCCGATCAAGGTGATGATCAAGAGCAAGGTCAGCACCGAGAAGAGCACCGTGATGGGGGCCCAGAACAAAGCGAAGGTGTAGGCCACCTGGTCTAAGCTGCCGGTTCCGCCTTGGCTTTTGCCGAAGTAAAAGACCAAGTAGGTGAAGACCAAGAACCCCACGATGGTCCCGACGATCCCGGCCAAAAAGCCCCCCACCCCGCCCCCCAGGCCGAACAACCCGGTGATGATCGAGGCCACCAGCACATAGATCAAAGCTTCGCGCAGGCCGCCTTTGCTCTCGTACTGCTCGAAGGTTGCTACGCTGGGCTTGCTGAGCACCTGCACGCTCTGGCTCCACATACTCCGGATCGTATCGGTGATGGACGCGCTGGGGTTCATACCCTTCCTCCTTGTGATCGCTCCGTAGCTACGGGGTTCGATTTAGTGTACCCCAACTTTAGACCCCAACTTTAGCCCTCATCCGTCCCGGAGGGTCATCCCTCGCGAACGCTCGAGTCTGTAATGCTTCTTCCAGGCACCATGGCCAAACGGCGTATGCTTAAGGGCGTGAACCTGGGGTTTGATTTTCAGGTCGAGGATCTGCGGCTGATGCCCTACGCTCAAGCCTGGGAGCGCCAGAAGACCGTCCACGCCGAGGTGGTGCAGGGGCTCCGCCCCCCGACCCTGCTCCTCGTCGAGCACCCAAGGGTGCTCACGCTGGGGCGCGGGGCCGATGGGCACAACCTGCTTTTTCCCGAGGAGTGGTACCGGGCCCAGGGCTTCGAGCTTTACTGGGTCGAGCGCGGGGGCGACGTGACCTACCACGGCCCGGGCCAGTTGGTGGGCTACCCGATCTTCCCGGTGGGGCGGCGGGTGCGCGACTTTTTGCGGCAGATCGAGTCGGCGGTGATCCGGGTGGCCGAGACCTACGGGGTCTCCACCTATCCCAGCCCCGGTTACGCCGGGGTGTGGGTCAAGACCCGCGACCCCTTCGGCCTCGAACACGAGGAAAAACTCTGCGCCATCGGGGTGGCGGTGAAGCAGGACGTGGCCTTCCACGGCTTCGCCCTGAACGTCAACACGAACCTCGAGGACTTCTCAGTGATCGTCCCATGCGGCCTGGTGGGCAAGGGCGTGACCTCGCTTTGTAAACTGCTGGGGCGGGAGGTCTCGCTGGAGGAAGTGAAGGCCCGGGTGGTCGAGTCGTTTAAAGCGGAGTTCGCGCCAAAGCAAGAAGCATTCGGCGTTTAGCGAGGAGATATGAGCGACAGCCTCAAAACCGTACAGCTCCCCGACTTCCAGACCGGCGGCCTGATCGAACTCAAGGTGATCGAAAACGGGGTCGCCACCGAGCGCAGCGAACCGGTTGACCGCCACAAGCCCGCCTGGCTCAGAGCCACCCTCCCCACCGGGCCGAACTACATCCGGCTCAAGGAGATGACCACCCGGCTCAAGCTCTATACGGTCTGTCAGGAGGCCATGTGCCCCAACATCGGGGAGTGCTGGTCTCATGGGACCATGACCATCATGGTGCTGGGAGGCATCTGCACCCGGGCCTGCAAGTTCTGCGCGGTGGATACCGGGAACCCCAAGGGCTGGGTGGACCCGCTCGAGCCCCTCCACGTGGCCCAGGCGGTGGCCGAGATGAGCCTCAAGTACGTGGTGCTGACTTCGGTGGACCGCGACGACCTCCCCGATGGCGGGGCGGCCCACTTCGCCGAGGTGGTGCGGCAGATCAAGCTGCGCGACCAGGGGGTAAAGGTCGAGACCCTCACCCCCGACTTCCGCGGTCAGCTCAAAGACGTGCAGACCGTGGCCGACTCCGGCGTGGACGTGTTCGCCCACAACCTCGAGACCGTGCGCCGCCTCACCCCCAAAGTCCGCGACCCCCGCGCCACCTACGACCAAAGCCTCCGGGTGCTCGAGCACGCCAAAAAGTACCGGCCAAAGATGCTCACCAAGTCCTCGCTGATGCTGGGCCTGGGCGAGAGCGACGCGGAGATCCGCCAGGCCATGAAGGACCTGCGGGCAGCGGGCGTGGACATCGTGACCTTCGGGCAGTACCTCCGCCCCACCAAGCACCACCTCCCGGTCGAGCGCTACGTGACTCCCGAAGAGTTCGCCCTCTACCAGCAGTGGGGTTACGAGGAAGGCTTCATAGAGGTCTTCAGTGGACCGCTGGTGCGCAGCAGCTACCGGGCAGAGAAGGTGTTTTTCGACGCGACCAAGGACTAGAGGGGGAGAAAAAGCCGAGACATCTACGGTGAGCGTCCCTTGCTCTCCCCATCCTGATATGGCCGAACCTACCCCCCTCCCTCAACCCCAAAGAAGTCACCTCGGGCGCGTGCTGGCTCGAGGGGACGTGGCGTGTATTTTGCTGTTCTCGCTCGTTGGTCAGGTCTTTCACGGGGCGCTGAACAGCTTGGGGGCGGCGTTCACCGGAATCCTGCACAACGCCGTGCCGATCCTGATGGTGTGGTTTTTGATCTCGCTTTTTCTGCGCACCTACAGCCGCCCCACTTGGCGCAACCTGCTCACCACCTGGATTCTGGCGGTTCCGGCGGGGGTGTGGCTGCGCTACATGGCCTTGGGGAAGCACTTCGACCTGGGGTTTGTGATTTTTCTGCTGGTCACTTTGGCCGTGACCCTGGCCTTCTTACTGGCCTGGCGGGGTCTGGCCCGCTTGCTCTTGCGCCGTTAGGGGTCTCTAGCGTATAGATGCCAGATATCGGGGGACGGCCCCTACGGGGATTGCGCCCCTCACCTCACCCTAGGCATCCTTGCAATTCCGCTTACCCTGGCGCAACTTAGGCGGTCGCCTTCAGGATCAGCACCCCGTCCCCGGCGAGCTGCAACGTGCCGGAGAGGTTTTCTCCCGAAAACGCCGGGGTCGCCAGGAGCACCTTCCAGGTGGTCCCCAGCGGCAGGTGGAGGGGCTGAGCGGTGCTCGAGAAGTTGAGCCCGACGAGGATGCGTTCTTCCCCCCACTGCCGCTCGTAGCAGAAAACCGCGCGGTCGGCGCGCAGGCGTTCGTAGGAGCCGAGCCTTAAGGCAGGCTCGGACCTGCGAAGCCGGAGCAGAGCTTTGTACCAGTTCAGGAGCGAGGCAGGGTCGTTTTGCTGGGCCGCCACATTCACCGATGGGTACAGGGGGTTGACCGGCAGCCAGGGCTCGGCGCTCGAGAAACCCGCGTTGGGCTCGGCGCTCCACTGCATCGGCGTGCGCACCGGGTCGCGTCCGGGGTGGAAGGGCCAGTATTTTTTGCCGATGGGGTCTTGGATGCGGGAGCGAGGAATGGGGGTGCTTTGCATCCCGATCTCCTCGCCGTAGTAGAGAAAAGGGGTGCCGCGTAGGGTCAGGATCATCGCCGCCGCGACCTTGGCCCTAGGCAGCGAATTCCCGTAGCGGCTGAAGGCCCGGGGCTGGTCGTGGTTGGAAAGGGTGTGGTTGGGCCAGTCCTCCGGGGTGAGCACCCCGTCGAAGCGCTCGATGGCTCCGGCGAAGGCCTCGGCCTTCCAGGGGCAGTAGGTGAAGGCGAAGTTGAAGGCCATGTGCAGCCCCCGGCCCTTGTCGTAGTAGGCGGCCACCAGCTCGGGGTTGCCGGGCGGGGGAGTGAAGACCTCGCCCACCGTGAAGCCCCCGTACTCGTCGGCGATCCGGCGGATCTCGCGCATGATCTCGATGGTCTCGGGGCGGTCCTTGTCGTAGAGGTGGTGCTGCCACTCGTAGGGGCGCAGCCCGCCGAAGGGCTTGAGCGGGTTATCGCGCCACCAGTCATCCTTGATGAACCAGTTCACCACGTCCAGCCGGAAGCCGTCCACCCCGAGCTCGAGCCAGTAGCGCATCACCGCAAACATAGCGGCCCGAAGCTCGGGGTTGCGCCAGTTGACGTCGGGCTGTTGGGGCAAGAAGCTATGCAGATAGAACTGTTGGGTAGGCTCGTGCCACTCCCAGGCCCGTCCGCCGAAGACCCCCAACCAGTTGTTGGGAGGGACGCGCCTGCCAGAGGGGGTCGGCTTCCCATCATGCCAGATGTACCAATCGCGCTTGGGGCTGTCGCAGCGGCTGCTGGCCTCGACAAACCAGGGGTGCAGGTGTGAGGTGTGGTTCAAGACCAGGTCGAGCAAGATGCGAATCCCTCGCCGGTGCGCTTCGGCCAGGAGGGTCTGGAAGTCCTCGAGCGTGCCGAACTCGGGGGCAATGTCCCAGTAGTCGCTCACGTCGTAACCGAAGTCGTACATCGGGGAGGGGTTGATAGGGGAGAGCCACAAGGCGTCCACGCCGAGGTCGGCCAGGTAGTCGAGCCTCGAGAGGATGCCCGGCAGGTCGCCGATCCCGTCCCCGTTCGAGTCCTGGAAGGAGCGCGGATAGATCTGGTAGATGACCCCGGTCTTCCACCAGGGAACCTCCGATTTTTGCGGGGGAATCGTCGTTGGGTTCATGGTGTTCGAGTCATAGCGCTGGGGAGTTCGGAAGCGATTGGCTGATTTCATCATAAAAGCTGGACTGGTATTAAAGAAAACAAGTCGTTCACGAGAATCCCTGGATTCGCAGCCGGGTACAGGGTGCGTTTTGGTCATCCCCCGGTCTTGTCTCGAGTGCGAGAGAGAGCGGCGGACGAAGCGTATGATTGGCTTATGTCGGATCGTCAGAAAGTCGGGTTTATCGGGTTGGGGGCGATGGGCTGGCCGATCGCCGGGCATCTGGCCAGAAAGTTCGAGACCCTGGTGTGGAACCGCACCTCCGCCAAGGCCGAGGCCCACGCCCAGGAGTTCGGCTCGAGGGCGGTTTCCCTAGAACAGCTTTCCCAGGCCGATTTGATCTTCACCTGCGTACCGGTTTCCAAGGACGTGGACGACCTGGCCCGGGCCCTCCTGCCGCACCTACGCCCTGGAACCCTGTGGGTCGACAACACCTCCGGCGAACCCGAACTGGCCAAACAGACCGCACGGATGCTGGCCGAGCGGGGGGTCGGCTACCTCGACGCGCCGCTCTCGGGCGGGGTAGTGGGGGCGCAGAATGCCCGCTCTACGGTGATGGTGGGGGGAGAGGCCGCCGACTTCGAGCGGGCCAGGCCTTTTCTGGAAGCCTACTGCGCCAAGATCGTCCACGTGGGGCCGCTGGGCGCGGGGCACGCGGTCAAGGCGGTGAATAACGCCCTCCTGGCGGTGAACCTGTGGGCTTTGAGCGAGGGGATGGTTGCGCTGGTCAAACAGGGGGTGAGCGCGGGGCTGGCCTTGGAGGTCATCAACGCTTCCTCTGGGCGCAGCAACGTGAGCGAGAACCTCTTTCCCAGCCGGGTCGTGACCCGGAGCTTCCCCAACACCTTCGCGCTGGGCTTGCTGGCCAAGGATCTGGGCATCTGCATGGACGTCATTGACGGTGCCGGTACGCCCGCCCCCATGTTGCGGCAGCTCAAGGAGTTCTTCGACATTGCCAAGCGCGAGGTAGGCTCCTCCGAGGTGGACCACACCGCGGTGGCGCAGCTTTTAGAAAGGTGGAGCGGGGTCGAGATTCGCTAGGGCTTTGGGTCCGTGTTCAGGTGAGTTCTTCCAAAAGCCAGTCTTTCACCAGGTCGTGCACCTGGGCGGCGGCCTCGCCGAGCCCGTGGCGGACCCCCGGGAGCAGCTCGAGCCGCTTGGGTTCTTGGGCGACCCCATAGACCGTTTCCGAGCAGCGCGGGGGCAAGATCTCGTCGGCGGTCCCGTGGATGAGCAAGAGCGAGCAGCGCGGGCCGAGTTCGGCAGCGGGCTCAGCCCCTAGGGTCTGGGTGGATAGGGCCACCACGCTGCGCACGTCGGGGGCGGTGGCAGCAGCCTGGATCACCACCGCCCCGCCGAAGGAGTGCCCCACCAACGCCACGCTCGAGACCCCCGTGGTTCCCAGGTAGTAGACCCCGGCCAGCACGTCCAGCACAGATTCTTCCAGGTGGGCTGGTTTACGGTAGCGCACCCACAGGGCGGTGATCCCCTGGGCGGGAAGCCCGGTGCGGAGCTGGGGGTAGAGTTGGCCCTGCCCGGGGGTGTCCCAGCCGCCCCCCGCTCCCCCCACGAACACTACCCCCCAGGGCGATCTTGGAGCGGGGTAGTGCCGGGCCCGGACGGTGCCCCGGCTGGTCTCGAGGCTCACCGGCAGATAATTCCCCTCGGCGGCACCGATCTGGATGTTTTGGAAGGACATCTCGAGGAAATCATCTCCGGAGGCTGCGTCGTGGGGGAAGAAGTCGTTCGCCATGGTCAGACGAGCCTAGGACCCGCCCGAGCTGTTGCGCGGTGGGTCACATAAAAGCGGGCTTGTCGCCCGTGGCGCGTGGAAGTAGCGATGGTTCACCTATTGCCAAAGCATCTTTAGCGATATTTATCCACCTGCCCCAAGCCACTCGCTTCTTGTCAAACCCCCGGCTCGTTGTTGCGCCGGGCCACCTCGTCGCCCAGGCGGCGGAGGGGCTCGGGCACCTTGGAGGGGTTGATCTCCTTGCCCAGCGCCCGCCGCCCGCTGCCGTCGGGTTTGGGCAGGGCCGCGTTGAGGAGGCCATCGAACCATAGGGCCAGGGTGGGGGAGAGGCTGTGGGTGAAGGCCTCGAGCTTAGCCGGCCAGCCCACCACCTCCAGGGCTCGCCCGGCACGGCAGGCCTCCAGGGCCGCCCGGGCCACCGCTTCGGCTTTCAAGGCGTAGCCGGGCATTACGTCGGTGCTGGCAAACCAGGCGTACTCCTCCTCGAGCCGCCCCTTGAACAGCGAGACCTTGTGCGCCCCGGTGCGGATCTCGCCGGGGCAGACCACGGTGGTCACGATGCCCTTGCGGCCCAGCTCGGCCCGCAGCCCCTCGCTGAAGCCATTGAGGGCGTATTTGCTGGCGCTGTAGGCGGTGAGGTGCGGCCCCGGCACCAGCCCGCCCACCGAGGAGATGTTGAGGATGCGCCCCTGCCCCCGCCGGAGCATCCCCGGCAGGGCGGCCAGGACGGTGTGGACGGCCCCGTAGAAGTTGGTGTCCATCATCTCGCGGAAGTCCTGGGGGGTCATCTCTTCCAAGGGCCCCACCGTGATCACTCCGGCGTTGTTGATCAGCACATCAATCCGCCCCAAGTGGTTTTCCACCATCTGGATGAACGCCCGGACCTCCTGGTAGCGGGTCAGGTCGCAGGGCAGGGACAGCACCTCGGCCCCCCGGCCCGCGAGTTCCGCCCGGGCCCGCTCCAGTTCCTCCGGGTCGCGGGCACAGATCGCCAGCCGGGCCCCCTCGTCGGCCAGCATCCGGCCCAGCACCAACCCCAGCCCCCTCGAGCCCCCGGTGACCACCACCACCTTCCCCTGGTAGCTGTAGGGGGGCCGGGTGCGGCGGGCAGTGAGCAAAGCCCCGGCGAAGGCCAGCGCGGCCAGCGCGGCGGCGGTTTTGCGGCCTGGGGTATTAGGGCGTTCGGGCATGCTTTATCCTCCTAAGAGCCGGGCTCAGCCTCGAGTCTGCCCCAGCCGGGGGGTCGGCGGTTTGTGCTGATTCACAACTCAGGGGAGCTGCGAGGGGTCCACCGGGGAGGAGGGGTGAGGGGAAGCCCGCCGCACCGCCACCCAGCCAGCGATCAGCGCAATCTCCACCAGGGCGTCGAGCAGGTACACCGCCCCGATCCGTCCCCCGACCACGTAAACCAGCTCGATCAGGGTGAGCACCAACGCCGAACAGATGGCGAGCAGCCGGATCTCCGGGATCACGTTGCGGCGCGCCCCAGCCACCAGCAGGGCCAGCCCGATGGCCGCGATGAGCCCCCCCGCGGTGTGGACCAGCCAGCCGTCGGTTTTCGGCCCGGTGACGGCTTCGAAGCTGCCCAAGTCAATGATCGGCCAGAGGCCGGTGATGAGGTAGAACCCCCCCTGGAGCAGCGCCAGCAGGGGCGGGGTGAGGCTCGAGGCTCGCGGGCGCATACCTTTACCAGAACCGCCAGCGGGGGCGGGAACCAGGCTCGAGAACATCTGGATGAGCGGCCAGGTATAAGCCAGCAGCACCAGCAGCACGGCCAGGCCGAACCATAGCCCCAGCCGGTCGGCGAGGTGGGCTACCCGGTTGGTCTGGGGGTCGCCCAGGGTCTGCGAGAAGGGAACCTCCGGGACCTCGGCCTCGGAGCACCAGGGTGAAGATCGCGACTAAGCTGACGACGAAAACAACACCGATGGGGCGTTTCTCCTCCACAGTCCTCTCTCCTTCGGGGTGAGCGAGTGGGTTGTATTCCAGACGACGATAAAACCCCCGACCGCCGAGGCTGTTAGCTCTCTAACGCCAGCGCATCGGGCGGGTGGGGGGTTCCGATCAGGGAGGTTTAGAGCGGTGGTGGGAGTGGGTGAGGCGAAGCCCTGCCACAGAGCTCCGCTTCGTGAGCACCGGGTGGGGTCCGTCAGAATCCAAACCGCGCTAGGCTTTCGAACTCAACCACTGGGTACTGCCCTCCAAACAAGCCAGGGTCAACTGGGGCAGCCAGCCCCACTCGCTCACCCCGTGCCCCAGGATAAAAAGGGCCATCACCCCACCGCCCTCGAGCACCAGCGAACCGGGCCGGGCCGAGGCCTCGGGGTGGCTCCACTGGCTGATCAACAGCAGGGCCAGCCCCAGCCCCACGAACAGCCAGGTCTCCAGGCCCCCTTCGGCGAAACCCAAAAACCACGGGAGGCTGATCACCGCCCGGGCAAACCCCCGTTCGACCTGCCGCTGGACCTGGCTGGAGCGCTCACTGGCGTACATAACCCCCTCCTCGTTCGGAGAAAATCCAGGTTTCGCTCACGAATGACCTCCTCGTCCGGGTTGTGGGTCATGGGTGGTCGCGGAAACAACGTGGGGAGAGCGCCTAGCGTGAACCAAGTCTGGCAGTCTGGGGGGTAGGGGGTGTGAGCCGCATAACAAGGTGAGGAGAGGCTTTCCCCGGCGGCCAAGCAAATAGGGCATTTGTCCTGTCTGGCAGGGGACAAATGCCTTAGTGGTAAGGGTTAGTCTATGAGCAGACAAGCCGATGGTAGACAAGATGCATAAACCCTTTATCTGTTCGTTGGTGAGGGGATCGGTAAATGTAGCGGTACCACGGTCATTGGAAGGCGTTGAAGAGACCCGGTAGCTCGATCGGGCTAGACCTCAGGAGGACGATATGCGCTGGAGCGCCGGAGAGCGAAAACAGCTTTGGCCCATCCTCGAGCAAGTGATGGCGGCCTTAGCGCCGCTCGAGGGCAAACGGGTGCTGCTGGGAAATGCTGCCGGGCAGGTTGCCCGGCTGCTGGCCCAGCGGGTGGGGGAGGGCCAGGTGGTGGGGGTTGACCTGGACCCGAAGCAGCTCGAGGCGGCCCGCCGCCGAGCGAGGGGGTGGGGCTTGGAGGGTCGGCTCGAGTTCCAGCGGGCCGAACCCGATCACCTGCCTTTCCCCGATGCCAGCTTCGACGCCTTGGTGAGCGAGTTCATCATGTTCCCGGCCCCGCAGCCGACCCGGCTTGGGCTGAGCGAACTGGCGCGGGTGCTCAGGCCGGGTGGAAAAATGGTGCTGACCGACATCATCACCCCCGAGCCGCCACCCCCCGAGGTGCAGGCCGAATTGGGGCGCATCGGGCTCGATTACCTTTGCGACGCGACCCGGAACGACTTCCTGGGCTGGATGGAGGAGGCTGGGATGCGCGGGGTGGAGGTGCGGGACTTCACCGGCTTGGTCCGCAAGGTCTGGGAAGCCCGGCGCGGCGAGGATTCCACCCCCGGCCACCGGCGGGCCTACATGCTCCTGCTCGACGATCCGCAAAACTCCATCGGCAGGGGCATCTTCTTCATCTTCGTGCAGGGCACCAAGCCGGTCGTGCCGGTGAGGAAGGGGCTCGAGCCGCGCCGGGTGGTCTCGACCTGAAACGGTGCCGGGCGATCCTTGGGATCGCCCATACGGTTCAATTCCTTGGGTTGCTGTAGGGGCGGCTCTTGTGGCCGCACGGTTTCAAACGATTTCCAAGGCCCCACTCGCCTTGAAGCCGGGGAAGATCCCCTCGGTCACCCCGAAGCGGTGGCTCAAGATGTCGCTCAGGACCTGGCGGTAGTCGGTGGTGACGGCCAGATCGGCGCGGTCGTAGAGCTGTTCGGGGGCCAGCCCCGGCCACTTGCCGTAGAGCTTGCCGCCGTTCACCGCGCCGCCCAGCACCAGCATCGCACTGCCGTGCCCGTGGTCGGTGCCGCCGGAGGCGTTCTGGTTCAGGCGGCGGCCAAACTCGCTCATCACCACCACCGTGAGGCGTTTGGCGTAATTGTTGTGGTCGTTCTCGAGGTCGGCGTAAAACGCCGCCAGCCCCGCCCCCAGTTGCTTCAAGAGATCGGCCAGATAGCCCTTGCCGCCATCCCCCTGCCACTGGTGGGTGTCCCAGCCGCCACGCAGAAACACCACCACCAACAGTTCGCCCTCGCTGCCGGGCTCAGCCAGGGCCAGGCTCGAGAGCTGACCCCCGCTCATCGCGGCGATGGCCGCCGAGCAGCCCATCAGAAAGTCACGTCGGGTCGGCATGGTTTATCTCTTTGCGGATCGCCTATCGCCAAAGATTCTTTGCGATACGCAATAAGCGATGGGCGATACGCCATACGCCATACGCATTCATCTCCAATGATGGCGAAGATCATCCCCACCGCCAGCGGGACACGCTCGGCGAAGACCTTGTCCTCGAGCGGTTTATTGGCGTCCTCGCCCCAGGTCAGGAACTTGAGGATCTGCTGGCGGGTAGGGGCCGAGACCGCTTGGCCCAGCACCCGCTTGGTCCAGAAATCCACGATCTCGTTAGGCTTGCGCGTGGGCGTGACCTTCAGCCAGTCCACCTTCTTGATCTTGTCAAACCAACCGCTGCTGGCCCCGATCCCGAACTGCCAGCGGCGGAACATGTGGGTGGTTGAGCTCCAGGACTCGCGCCGGTCGGGGAAACCGTCGGGGAGTTTGTGCCCGAAGAGCGGCTGGCCCATCCACGCGAAGAGCCAGAGGTTGTCCTCGGAGTTCTCGAGGTCGGTGTCCAGGGCCCGCAGTACGCTCGCCCCGACCTCGAGCGGACGTTTGATCTTCTGCCCCCAGGTGCTCCTGAACTCTGGCGCGTTCAGGATGGCCCGCACGGTCTGGGCGATCTGGTCGGGGGCTTTTCTCTGCTCGTAAAAGACCTTGGCGGACAGCGCCACCGGTCATCCGCGATGAACTTGCGCACCAGCTTGCGGGCGATAAAGCGGGCCGTACCGGGGTGCTCGGCCAAGGCATCGAGCACGTCCTTTCCGTCTTGCAGCGGCCCCTGGTCGGGCGGGAGCAGGCGGCCCAGCACGGTCTTCTGAAAGCGGTCGTGCCAGGGGGTATAGAACGTGAACTTGCCGCTGCCCGTCAGGCCGGGCTCGTCGGGGTCATCGTCCACCCGCCAGCCGGTAAAGGCCCGGGTGGCCTCGTACACGTCGTCGTCCACGTACCCCACCGGCTGTCCCTGGGCGAAACCTTTCACCTCGCGCTGACGCTTCACGCCCAGGTAGTTTTCCGCGCCCAGCGTGTGCAGCTCGAAGAGTTCTCAAGACCAGTTTTCATTCGGCCCGGCCCGCGAGGAGGAGGCGTTGTCGAGGTAGTAGAGCATCGCCGGGTGGGTGGCGACGGCCTCCATAAACTGCCGGAAGTTGCCCAGGGCGTGTTTGCGGATCACCCCCTGGTCGTAGTTGGCGAAGCCGGGGGCGATCCGCTCGTCACGCTCGGGGGCCACGTTGAAGTGGTCGTGCCAGAAGTTCACCAGCACCTCGTAGAGCTGGCGGCGGCTGTGGATGGCCCGGAGCAGGGTAGCGAACCGGGTCTCGCGCACCGGCTGGTAGATCCTGGTATATTTCTCGTCCCCCTCCGGCACGTCCCGGTAATACTCCTTCCACAACCGCTCGAGCGGCTTCCCCAGGCTCTCGAGCTTGGCCGCGGCCAGCCGGGCTTCTGCGGCTTTATCGTCGAGCTGGTTGGGGTTGAGCTGCTGCTCGACCCAGGCCTTGAGCCTGGCCTGGGGGTTGCTGGGCAGGGCGCGGAAGGCCTCGAGGTCGCCCGGTTTGGCCCCGAAGGCGGCCTTGGTGTAGACCAACGCCTCGAGCGGGGGCAGCGGCACCCCGGAGCGGGCGGCCTGGGCGTACACTATCCCGTCGCCTGCGGCTCGCCCCGCGCATACTCGCTGTAGCCCCACCATGCTGGCCGTAGCCGCCAGGGCTCCGATGCGTAAAAGGGTTCGGCGGCTGGGTTCATGCGGTGTTCCCTGGCTCATGGCTCACCCCCTTGGCCTGGAAATTGGAAAGATTCCTTAAGTTAGCTCGTCCAGATGTGCTCCGAGTGAAAACACGGCTCGAGCCAAGGGAGGATGATCAAGGTTGCAGCTCGGCTGGCTGGCTCGAGCGTCCCATTAAGAAAAGAAAGAGCCCCACGCGTGGGGCTCTTCACCCGTATCGGCCTAGAAATTCCCAGCGTAGCGGATGCCCCCCAAGAGGTGCTGGAGGAAAATAGCGTTCTCGTAGTCCGGTGGGTTGGCCCCACCTACCGTGTACCACGAGCGCCCTCCATCGTAAGCCTTGTACCAGGAGAACGGGTGATTGGCCCCCATCGTCCCGCCGGTTACGTTGCGGTCATCGAAGGTGATCAGCACCGTGGCTCCCCCCTGTTTGGGGTCCCGGTCATAGTTATAGGCCTCGTCGGTGAAATTCCAGGTGGATGGGAGGCCCTGGGTCGAGAGGTGGCTGTTAGCGACCTGGAGGTTGAGGGGTTGGGTGTTGATCTCGGACTGATACATAGCCCCCACCAGGTTCTCGTACCAAGCCCAGCCACGCATCGTGTCGGCGGCGTTATGGACCCCCACGAAGCCACCCCCCTGCTTGATGTACTGCTGGAAGGCCTGCTTCTGGTTGGTGTCGAGCACATCCCCCGAGGTGTTGAGGAATACCACCGCTTTGTACTGGGCGAGGTTGCTCGAGGTAAAGACGCTCGAGTCCTCGGTAGCGTCCACGCCGAAGCTGTTCTGCGTGCCTAGGTCTTTGATCGCTTGGATGCCATCGGCGATTGAGCCGTGGCGGTAACCCAGGGTTTTGGAGAACACCAGCACCTTGTTGATGGCGGTAGAGGAGGGAGTGTTTTCGTAGAGGATCACCGGGACATTCCCGAAGGCGGTCGCCCCGAAGATATCATAGTCACCGTCGTTGTCAATGTCCGCTACGTGGGTGTTGTGCAAGAAGTCGTTGCCTACTACCTTAGCGGTCCAGTTGTTGCTCGAGCCGTCGTTGAGATAGAGGCTCAGGCGGCCCTGGTCGCGGAACTCTGAACCCACCACGTCCAGATCGCCATCGCGGTCCATGTCCACCACATCCAGGCTGTGGACGCTATCGAGGTTGCGGTCAATAAGGTGTTTGATCCAGTTAGAGCTGGTGGGGTCGGCAGGGGCCTCAAACCAGGCAATGTCCCCTACCGACTCCGAGACCGAGAGGGCCACGTCAAGGCGGCCATCCTTGTTGAGATCCACTACCCGCACCGCTGCGAAGGCATCCCAGTCAGCAAACTTATACTTCTTCCAGGCGCTAGCGGTTTTAGCGGTTTCGCCGCCGGGGTTCTTAAGCCAGTAACCCCCAATCACCAGGTCGGGCTTGCCGTCACGGTCCAAGTCGCCCGCGTCCAGTCCGTTACGCCCGTATCCGGGATCAAGGTCGACCTTGGTCCAGGAGTCCTTGTTGTTTTGGAAGAAGACACTCACCACCGAGTCGGTCTCGCCGCGCATGGCGACATCGGGTTTGCCATCCCCGTTGAAGTCGGCGATCACGATGTCGTGAGTGCCGGCAGAGCCCAGGTTATGAGCCGTCCAGGAGGTTCCCCGGTTCTGGTTTTCGTACCAAGTAGTACCGATTACCACGTCTATGTCGCCGTCGCCGTCGATGTCTTCGACTGCGCTCCCGCTCTGGCTACCCCCGCTCGAGCTGATGGTCCTCTTGGTCCAGTTAGGAGCCGCGTACCACACCACCGGTCCATTGGCCCCGCTCACGATCAAGTCGGGCAGACCGTCGCCGTTGAGGTCGGCGATATTCTTCATCCAGGGATCTCTGGGGCTGTTGGGGTCTACGACCTTGCGGTTGAAGCTGAGGCCGCCAATAGGGGGAAGCGATGAGTTGTAGGTAACGCTCAGCGAGGTGCTACCTTTATTGTTCGCGTCGTCGTAAGCGTTGAGGGTGATGGTGTTATTCCCCGGTTGTAGGTTGCCCACGGAGAAGTTGAAGTTGACGCTGGTTGCTGGCGAAATTCCCACGTTCTGCTCGGCTCCACCGTTGAGTTGATAGGTAAGCCGGCTGACCCCTACATTGTCGCTGGCTTGGCCTTGTACGCTGATGTTAGGACTGTTGGTGCTCGAGCCATTCGCCGGGCTACTGACCGAGAAGCTGGGTTTGCTGGTATCCGACGAGGAGCCGTTATAGACGACGCGGGTGGAAGCGGAGTCCTTGTTACCAGCGGCATCGTAGGCGTTGAAGATGATGGTGTTGCTGCCGGAGATCAGTCCGCTCACCGTAGCGGTGTAATTGACGGTGGTTCCTGCGCTGAA
>DASTSL010000008.1:0-13488 GCA_035760705.1 Meiothermus sp.
CTGATGGGCCGGGTGAGCGTGGACGCGGCCTTCTACAAGAAGCTCTCGCCGCGCGAGAACCTGCTCTACGCCGCGCAGCTCTACGGCCTCGAGCCCAAGAAAGCCGAGAAGCGGGCCATGGAGATCTTAGAACGCCTGGGGATCGAGTCCCGCCGCTTCACCGACCCCATTGAGGAGATGAGCCGGGGGATGCAGCAGAAGATTGCCATTACCCGGGCCCTGCTCATCAACCCGCCGTTACTGTTGCTGGACGAGCCCACCACCGGTTTAGACCCCAAGAGCCGTCGAGACGTACAGACATTTCTGGAGGATTTACGCCGTGAAGAGGGAACCACCATTCTCCTCACCACCCACGACATGGCCGAGGCCGAAAGGCTTTCCGACCGCATCGGTTTCCTGGCCCATGGTCGTCTGGTGGCGGAAGGAAGCGCAGCGGATCTCAAAGCGCAAGCTGGAACCGATGATCTTGAAGAGGCTTTCATTGTCCTGACCGGCGAGGACATCAAGAAGGACGAAGAGAACGTCTAGGTACGCCTGATAGCTATTCGTGTAGGACGTATGACGCGACCGAAGGGAGCTTTATGCTTGAACGATACTGGCGGCCCATGTGGGCCTTTGTGTTCCGCGACTGGCACCTGACCCGGCGCTACTTGAGCTGGGTGGTAGTGTTCGTCTTTTACGCCATCGTCAACTCGGCCACCATCGCCCTGATCGGGAAGGCCCAGGACGACTTTAGGCTGACCCTCACCCTCTTGCTTGGGGTGCTGCTGTGGTCGTTCTTGTCGGCCATGTACAACGAGATCGCCAACTCGATCAGCTACGAGCGCTGGGAGGGGACCTTAGAGTACACCTTTATGGCCCCGGTCTCTCGGCTTATTCACCTCACCGGGGTTTCGCTGTTCGCAGTCATTTACAGCGTGCTGCGTACCATTGTGATCCTGGTGGGGCTGGTGCTCTTTATCCAGGTCTCGGTGAGCGGGGCCAACCTGCTGGGGGTCTTGGTGGTTTTGCTCGTGGCGAGCCTGGCCTTCATGGGCTTGGGTCTGATGGCCGCGATCCTCCCGGTGATGAGCCCGGAGAACGGGGCGCAGGCCACCAACATCTTCCAGGGCGTGCTGCTCTTGGTCTCGGGCATCTACTACCCGGTGGACGTGCTGCCCGCCTGGGTGCAGCCCTTGGCCTACCTGAGCCCGGCGACCTACGCCCTCGAGGCTTCCCGCAAGCTCATGGGCATCAACAACCCCGAATCCACTCCGACTCACCTGGTCGGGGCTCCGCTCTCCTCGGTGCTGCCCGAACTCGGCATCCTGCTGCTGATGGGCGTGGTGCTGATCCCGCTGGGGCTCTTGGTGTTCCACCAGGCCGAGCTGTGGGCCAAGCGTACCGGCAAGCTGAAGAGAACCGGCTAGAGGCAAACCCATTAGGCAGCCCTCGCAGCTGCCCTAACTCCGAGGCCAGGCATGTACCCAAACCCAGCCGTCAGACAAATCCTCGAGGCTCTCCAAGAGTGCATTCCCTCAGCGTTGGGAAGCAATCTCGAGGGCATCTACCTCAAGGGTTCGCTGGCCTTGGGCGACTTCAACCCCGAGACCAGCGACGTGGACCTGCTGGTCGTGACCACAGAGCCTGTTTCGGAGGAGGACTTTCCAGCCTTAGCCGAGATGCACGAACGAATCCAGGCTTTAGCCAATCCCTACGCCAATGAGGTCGAACTGGCCTACCTCCCGATCGGTGCGATCCAGCATTTCCAGCCTCGAGCCGAGTACCCGGCGCTCGAGCGGGGCGAGAAACTCAAATGGAAACCCCTCGGGGCGAATTGGATTTTGGAGTTCTGGACGGTCCGGGAGCACGGGACCGCCCTGTATGGCCCCCACCCCAAGACCCTCATCCCGCCGATCTCCTTGGGTGAGCGGGTAGGGGCGGTGCGGCGGGTGCTGGCCCAGGACTGGCTCGAGTGGGTGAGGACCTGGCAAAACCCCGGCTGGCAGACCCACGCGGGTGAGATGCGGTTCGTGGTAGAAACCATGTGCCGGGCCGCGTACACCCTGGAACACGGGGTGTTATGCAGCAAGCCCCAGGCCGTGCGGTGGGCGCTAAAGACCCTCTCCAAACCCTGGCCCTCCCTGATCGAGCGGTCGCAGTCGTGGCGGGCGGGCCAGCCGATTGACCCTGCCACGGCCCACCAAGCGGCGGAGTTCGTGCGCTGGGTGGCGGGGCTCGAGCCCTCTCTTTGAGCAGGGACAGCCGGTCCTAAAGCCCTCATTAACTCTTTGCACAGCGACGGGTCAGCCCCAGCTTAGCCAGGCCTAAGCTGGCCTCAATACCTTTGCCTCGGAGGTGACAGCATGAATCTGAAAGCAAAGCTATTGGGGTTTGTCGCGGCTACCGGTCTTCTCGCCGGGTGCGGATTGTTGCCCGGGGTCGGGGGGCAACAGGTCAACGGGACTTTCGTGAACAGCCAGGACGGAACCTACAAATGGTCAACGGTGAACACGGGTAAGGTGCGTCTGGCTTTAGTCGGCGTGACCTCTCAAGGGATCATTGATTACAGCGCCTTGGCCGAGATCAAGGATCCCAAAGTCACCCAGAAGTACGTGATGGAACTGCCCACTTCCGCCGCTGAGGGTGCTTACCGCGTCTATGCCTACTGTGACGCCAACGCCGATAGCAAGTTCAACTCCGGCGAGGACATCGCCGATAGCGGCAGCCACATTTTGATCTACTCGGCCAGCGACCGGAGCTTTGCCTGGGGTAGCAGCACCATCAACGTGAAAAAGGGCTGGAATGGCTACGATACCAGCAAAGCTTCCGACAGCACCAACCCCTACCAGGGTGAAAACTACAACGGCTATGACCTGACGCTGCGGGCGAACTGCCAGTAGACCCCATCGGGACCGGAAGGGCTCCACGGGGGGCCCTTCATTTTTGTTCCGGCGGACGAACGTAAGCTGCTCGAGGCATTAGCCCGCCCGGATGAGGGAAAATATCCTCATGGTCAAGACCGAAGGGCTTACCAAGAACTACAAGAGCTTCCGCGCGGTGGATCACCTGAGCTTCGAGGTGCGACCCGGTGAGGTCTATGGCCTCTTGGGGCCGAACGGGGCGGGGAAGACCACCACCCTCCGGATGCTGGCGACGCTGCTCGAGCCCACCCAGGGAACCGCCACCGTGGCAGGCTTCGACATCCGAAGACAACCCCTCGAGGTACGGCGAAACTTGGGCATCGTCAACGGGGGGATGCAGGTCTACGAGCGGCTCACCGGGCGAGAGGTGCTCGAGTTCTTCGCCGGGTTCTACGGGATCGGCGGCAAGGTATTCGAGGAGCGGCTCGATTGGGTGGTGGATTTGCTCCGGATGGAGGACGCCATCGAGAAACCGGTCAAGGAGATGAGCACCGGGATGCGCCAGAAGACCGTGATCGCCCGGGCCATCCTGCACCAGCCGCCGGTTTTGCTCCTCGACGAGGCCACCGCCGGGCTGGATGTGTTCGCCCGGCGGGCTCTGCTCGATTTCGTCAAACAGTATGGCCTCCTCGGCAAGACTCTGATTTACTCCACCCACGTGATGAGCGAGGCCGAAGAGGTCTGCGACCGGGTGGGTTTCATTTACGGCGGGAAGATGGTTTACGAGGGGACCAACGCCGAAGCCCGAATGATCGGGGAGGGGAGCCTCGAGCGCGCTTTTATCCGCAGCTTACAAGGAGTTGCCGCGTGATCATTTATGTTTGCGCTCGTAACCAGCATCTCGAGCGGGCTTTCATCTGCAAGATACGGGGGGCAGCATGAACGGAGCTTTGCGCATTTTCCGCAAGGAGATGCTCTCCACCCTGCGCGAGCGGCGGGTGCTCTTCACCACGCTGATCCTGCCGATCATTCTGATGCCCCTCCTGATGTACGGCCCGCTCCTCTTCTTCGGGAACGCGGCCCGTCAGACCGTCGAAGCCACGCAAAAAGTCGGGGTGCAGAACCTGCCCGAAGCGGCGCTCGAGGCCCTCCGCGCCGCCAAGCTCGAGCCGGTTCCCACCGCCACCCCGCTCCAGGACGTCCAGGAAGAGACCTTCCAGGCCGCCGTGAGCTACCAGGGAACCACCTTCACCGTCTACGGACGCTTGGCCGGGGCCACCCAGAGCAGCCTGGTGGTGGACAAGATCCAGGAAGCACTGCGCAACTACAAGGATCAGCTCGTGGCCCGGGCCTTGCAAGAACGCGGGCTCTCGACCCAGATCCTCGAGCCGGTGAGCATCCGTACCCAGGACGCCTCCCGCGCCCAGGAGCGGGCCGCCGGGATCTTCGCCTTTTTGATCCCCTACTTTTTGGTGATCTTCATCCTCAACGGCGGGCAAGCGGTAGCGATTGATGCGACGGCAGGCGAGAAGGAGAAGGGGACCCTCGAGGCCCTCTTGAGCGCCCCGGTCCCGGTGCTCCAGATCGTGCTGGGCAAGGCCCTGGCGGTGCTCATGGTAGCGCTGGCGGCGGCACTCGCCGGGGTCACGGGGATCGTCTTGGGGGGAACCGTGATGCGCAGTTTGATCCCCAAGGAGATGCTGGGCAATTCTTCTTTGGGCGGGGGGTTGAGCCTCGAGCCCGCCGGTTATCTGGCCCTCCTCCTCACCGCCGTGCTTTTTGCCGCCCTGATGGTCTCGGTGCAGCTCTCGCTGGGGGTCTACGCCCGTACCTTCAAGGAAGCCCAGAGCTACATGGCCCCGCTCCTCTTCCTCTTCATCATCCCGCTCCTGCTGCTGCAATTCTCGGACTTCCTGACCCGGCAAAGCTGGTACTACCTGGTCCCGGCCTTCAACGTGATGCTTCTGCTGGACGGGCTGGTGAAGGGTTCCGCCGAGAATTGGCAGATCACCCTGACCTGGCTGAGCACGCTGGTTTACGCGGCACTGGCTTTAGGAGTCGCGGTGCGGAACTTCAGGCGGGAAGAGGTGGTGTTTAGGAACTAAACATTCACCTCAGTACCGGTCTCCGATCACCGTAATCGTGGACATGGCCCGCTCGATCTCGCCCAGGTCGGCGGGGGTTAGCTCCACGTTTACCGCGCCGAGGTTTTCCTCTAAGCGCTCGAGCTTCCTCGAGCCCGGGATGGGCACGATCCAGGGCTTTTGCGCCAGCAGCCAGGCCAGGGCGATTTGAGCCGGGGTGGCCCCTTTCTGAGCCGCGATGCGCTCGAGCAAATCCACCACTGCCCGGTTCGCCCGGATGGCCTCCGGCGTGAAGCGGGGATTGCGGCTGCGGATGTCGTTGGGGGCGAAGGTTGCGTTCTCATCGATCTTTCCGGTCAGGTAGCCCCGGCCCAGCGGGCTGTAGGGAACCAGGCCGATGCCGAGTTCCTCGAGAGCCGCGAGTACCCCATTTTCTTCAATGGCTCGCCACCAGATCGAGTATTCGCTTTGCAGGGCGGTGACGGGTTGAACCGCGTGGGCACGGCGAATCTGGTCGGCGCTTGACTCGGAGAGGCCAAAGTGCTTGACCTTGCCCTCCTGGATCAGCTCCTTGACTGCACCTGCTACATCTTCGATGGGTATGTTGGGGTCGGGGCGGTGCTGGTAGAAGAGGTCAATGGCCTCCACCCTGAGTCGCTTCAGCGAGGCTTCGGCGACCTGTCGAATCTGCTCAGGCCGACTGTCCAGCCCGGTCGCGGGGCTCGGCCCCTTTTCGCCGTCGTGTTTGAAGCCGAACTTGGTGGCGATCACCACTTGGCCCCGGAAGGGCTCGAGGGCCTCCCCCACCAGTTCCTCATTGGTGAAGGGGCCGTAGACCTCGGCGGTGTCGAAGAAGGTGACCCCCAGCTCGACGGCTTTGCGGATCAGTGCGATCATCTCCTGCTTATCCGCCGGGCGGTCGCCAAAGCTCATCCGCATGCAGCCCAGCCCCAGGGCCGAAACTTCCAAGTTGTTTCCCAGCTTGCGCTTTTGCATGTTTCTTACCCCTTTGCTTCGCGCCCATACATCTGCCTTGAGCACGATGCCTTCGGCAGGAGGAGAATCAGCGACCCGTCAGCTTCAAAACCGCTTCAGGGAGCCGGGCTCCTTGCACTTGGATCTTTGCAGCAGCCTCTTCGATCTCGCGCAGATCGTCCGGCGAAAGTTCGACCTTCGTCGCCCCGATGTTTTCCTCCAGGCGACTGAGTTTCGTGGTGCCCGGGATGGGCACGATCCAGGGCTTCTGCGCCAGCAGCCAGGCCAGGGCGATTTGTGCTGGTGTTGCCCCCTTTCGTTCTGCGACCTGATTCAACAAATCCACCAGGGCCTGATTGGCTTTCCTGGCCTCGGGCGTAAAGCGGGGCGATATGTTGCGGAAATCGGAGCTGTGAAATGTCGTGTTGGCATCAATTTTCCCGGTGAGAAATCCGGCACCCAGCGGGCTAAAAGGAACAAAGCCAATGCCGAGTTCTTCCAGGGTTGGCAGCACTTCTGCTTCGGGGTCTCTGGTCCACAGGGAATACTCACTCTGCACCGCAGCGACAGGCAAAACGGCATGGGCGCGGCGAATCGTCTTGGAGGCCGCCTCAGAAAGACCGAAGTATCTCACCTTTCCTTCTTGGATCAGTTCCTTCACCGCTCCGGCTACCTCTTCGATGGGTACATCCGGGGCAACTCGGTGTTGGTAAAACAAATCGATCACATCAGTCTTGAGCCGCTTCAGCGAGGCCTCAGCCACCTCTTTGATATGCTCGGGGCGGCTATTCAGACCCCCGGTACGTGATCTAGTATTGGGATCGATATCGAATCCGAACTTGGTGGCGATCACCACTTGATCGCGCACAGGAGCAAGCGCCTCACCCACGAGCTCCTCATTAGTAAATGGCCCATAGGCCTCTGCCGTATCGAAAAAGGTGATGCCGTGTTCCACGGCTGCTCGAATAAGGGCGATCATCTCCTTCTTGTCGGCAGGCGGGCCATAGGCAGAACTCATTCCCATGCAGCCGAGCCCAAGAGCAGAAACTTCCAGACCACTGTTTCCAAGCCTGCGCTTTTGCATATCTCCTCCTAAGTTTCAAATCGCCTAACCGGCCTCGCATCCACAGGCTTCTTCAGGGGTTGGGGCAGTTGTTGGTTTACGCGGAGGCCAAAGCGGTTGCCTGGGTGCTCGAGGCTCGTACCAATCCGCATCGGGCAAGGGGCGGGTGGCATAGGCCTTTTGCGTTTCTTCCATGATTTGCCGAACCAGATCGGGGGTAATGAGGGGGTCTGGGTACATGATCTCTCCATTCGAAGGGGCGAGGACTTTGGCGAACGGGCCATAGACTCCGGGTTGTGGCGAAGGCGGTGCCGCCGAGGCCGAAAGGTTTCCGGCGAACCTCAGCGACCAAGCCCAGTATGCACCTGCGACCCCGTGGTTTTTTGCCCATTTCTGGGTTATCCTTGCCTAAAACTCTAGAGATGGGTCAGAGCCAAGGGCGAACCTGGAGGATTGGGTTGAAGATTTGGACTTTTAGGCAAGCTCCATCCCCTTTTAGCCCGTACAATTTGCTCTACTCGAGGAGGATTCCAGCGGTGAAAACTGTAGACCCCGCACCATTACCCGATCCAGACATGCTGATGGGGCCAGTTAAGCGTGACCTGGCCCGACTGGCCGAGTTGATCCGGGCCTACGCCCCCTACGACGGCAGCCACGAGCTTCGCCTGAGGGGGGTGTTCGCCGTCCGCGCATCGAAGAAGAACCCGGAGCTATTTCATACGGTCTACAAGCCCTCGCTATGTATCGTCGCGCAGGGCTCCAAGGCGGTGCTGCTGGGCTCTGAAGTCTACGAGTATGACGCTTTGCGGATGCTGGTGTTCTCAGTGGAGTTACCGGTAGCTTCGCAGGTTATCCGGGCCAGCCCTGGCGAGCCCTTCCTCGGCCTCAAGCTCGAACTCGAGCCGCACAAAATCGCCGAGCTGGCCTTGAAAGTGTATCCCCACGGCCTCCCTCCGGTGCGGGAAAACCGGGGTGTCTACATCGGTCGGGCCGACCCGGACATCGTGGGGGCTGCAACGCGGCTGCTCGAGCTGATGGCCGACCCCAAAGACGCCGAGCTGATCGCCCCGCTGGTGGTCGAGGAGATCTTGATTCGGCTGCTGTGCAGCGCGGTCGGGAGCCGGGTGGCCCAGATCGGCCTGGCGGAGTCCAGCGTGCACCGTATCGCGAAAGCGGTGAACTGGGTGCGGGCCAACTTCGACAAGCCCATGAACGTCGAAGCGCTGGCCGAGATGGTGCACATGAGCCCCTCCTCGTTCCACCAGCACTTCAAGGCCGTCACCTCGATGAGCCCCTTGCAGTTCCAGAAGGTGCTGCGCCTCCAGGAAGCCCGGCGGCTGATGCTGGCCTCGAGGATGGACGCGACCACCGCGAGCCTGCGCGTGGGGTATCAGAGCGCTTCGCAGTTCAGCCGCGAGTATGGCCGCCTGTTCGGGAACGCGCCGTCGAAGGACATCGCCCAGTTGCGCGAACTGGGCCAACTGCCCGCGCCAGTCTGACAAGCGTCGCAGTATGCCTAGGCCATCGGCAGCGGCTCGAGTTCTTCGTCCTTCTCGGCCAGAATTTTCGCCACGTCGGGGTAGCTTTTGATGTTATAGAAGGGGTCACGCTCGGCGGGGGTGAACCCGGCGTCGGCGATGTGCCGCACGATTTGCTTGACCGTGGCGTGGGTGCGGTTATGCCCGGCAGCTACCGATACCACGTTCTCCTCGAGCATGGTGCTTCCGAAATCATTCGCCCCGTAGAAGAGGGCGGCCTGGGCCACCTTGAAGCCCATGCTGGGCCAGGAGGCTTGCAGATTGGGGATGTTGTCGAGGGCCAGTCGCGAGACCGCCAGGTTGCGCAGATATTCGGAGGCTGTGGCCCCCGGAGCCTTGCCCTTGAGCCGGGTGTACTCGGTCTGCAGGGTCCACATGGCGAACCCGGCAAAGCCGTGGCCGTACTCCCTGAGCGCCTTGGCCTGCTGGTCGCGCAGCCCGATCAGGTGCTCGGCCCGCTGCTCGAAGCTCTCCCCAAAGCCGATCACCATCGTGGCGATGGTGTAAAGCCCCAGGCTCTGCGCGGCGTCGAGGATGCGAAACCAGTCCTGAGTGCGGATCCGGGCCGGGGCGGCCTTGGCCCGCACCTCGTCTACCAGAATTTCTCCGCCTGCCCCCGGCAGCCCGTCGAGCCCGGCGGCTTTGAGGTCGGTGAGGAGGTCGAGGGCGCTGCGCCCGGTGAGTTCCTCGAGCCCGTAGATCTCCTCCGGGCTGAAGGCGTCAATCCGCACCTCGGGGTAGTGGGTCTTGAGGTAGCGCAGGAGGTCCAAGTACCACTCGAAGGGGAGCGCCGGGTTGATCCCGCCCTGCATGAGGATGCGCCGCCCCCCAATGCTCATCAGTTCCTCGACCTTATGCCCGATCTCCTCGTAGCTGAGCGTGTAGGCATCGGCTTGGCGACGGGTGCGGTAGAAGGCGCAGAAGTTGCAGGCCACCGTGCAGATGTTGGTGTAGTTGATGTTGCGGTCAATCAGGAAGGAGACGATGTCCGGGCGGGCCCGCCGCAATCGAACCTCGTGCGCCGCCGCCGCCAACTCGGGCAGGGGCAAGGAGTAGAGCGAGACGATCTCGGCCTGGTTGAGGGTTTCCCCGTTGACGGCACGCTCGAGCACATCCATGCCCCTATCGTACAACCTGACTTTGGGAAAAAGGTATTTAGTGAGGGATTGTCGTACGTCAAAAGCGGGCTCGTGGCCGGTGGCCAGCAGAGAAAGGTCGGATCGCTAAAGAAACATTGGCGATGAGCTATTCTCACCCGCTACCAGCCACACACCCGACATCCAGCGTAGGACGACCCACTCACCCCGCCCTCCGCCGCCCCCCCATCCAGTACCGCAGGATGTCACGGTACATCTTGAGCCGGTAGCGAAACCCTTTCCAGAAGCCGCGCTTTTTCTCCTTCATGACTTGGCTGGCTCCCGCTAGCGGCACATAGGCCCAGCGGGCCCTGGTTCGGCGCAGGTGGTCGGTGATGGGGGGTTCGGGCCAGCGCTCTTGGGCCAGGTTTGGTACACCCCGGAGCCATTCCGTCAGACAGGCCCGTTGACCCGAGAGATAGGGCGTGGCCCGGTTGCCGAAGTCAGTCATCAGGCCCCCCGAGCGGAACACGCCGATGGCCATGTCGAGTTTGCCGGAGATCACCGGCTCGAGCAAACGGTGCAGGTGCTCGGGTTTCAGCCCCACCAAGTCGGCGTCCAGCAGCAGCACGAAAGGGGTTTGGACCGCTGCTAGGGCCGCCGCGAGGGCAGCCCCCTTGCCTCGGTTGGGCTCGAGCCGCACCACCTTGGCCCCTGCCTCCTCGGCGACCTCGGAGGTCCGGTCTTTGGAGCCGTCGTCGGCGACCACCACCGGGTATCCGGCCTGGCGGGCCACCCGCACCACCTCGGCCACGGTGTTTTCCTCGTTGTAAGCGGGGATGAGCACGGTAGCTTGGTTCATCGGTGGCCTTTCACGGTGAGAGGGGGTCACGGTGGGTTCTGTGGCAAAAGGGCGGGAAACCTCAGTGGGCAGTTGGGCTCGAGGCTGTAGGGGATGGTCAACCGCCTCGACAAACCTCAGTGTACCCGGGAATCCTCAGAAGCGCTGAGGTCGGGCAATCCTTGGCTTAACGAATCTGGAGAGAACGAAGCCCGGCTCGGGTGTTCTCAAGCCGGAGGGCTCACCCGCCCATTAGGCGGCGGATGTCGTTGAAGGTGAACAGCACGAACAAAAACAGCAAGAAGGCCAGCCCCAGGTAATTTACGTAGGCTTCCTGCTCGGGCCGAATGCGGCGGCCAAAAAGACCCAAGAGGCCGCCCAGCAGCACGAAGAGGATGCGCCCGCCGTCGAGGATGGGGATGGGCAGCAGGTTGAAGATGGCCAGCGAGAGGTTGAGCCCGGCGGCCAAGGTGAGGAGGCTACCAAGTCCCTGCCGGGCGGCCTCCCCGGTGGCGACCGCGATCCCCACCGGCCCCGCCACGTCCCCCGAGGGGTTCCCCGAGATCGCCCCGCCAACCCCGCGCACCAGGCTGCTAAAAAACTGCGGGATAAGCCGCACGGTAAGTCTGGGAGCCTCGAGCAGCCCTTGCCAGAACGGTAATTTGACGAACTCCTGGTAAGGGGCCAGCCCGATCCCGATGCGGTCTTGGGGGGTTCCCGTCCAGGTGAAGGGGACCTCGAGGGTCTGTTTGCCCCGCTCGACCGTGAAGGTGTAGGCCCCCGGTTTTTGCCGCACCCGGGTGATGTCGCCCACACTGGTCAGGCGATTGCCGTTGATCGCGGTGATGACGTCGCCGGGGCGCAACCCGATCCGCTCGGCCAGGCTCCCCGGCGTGACCTGGGTGATGATGGCCCGGCTATCGTCCACCTTCCCGCGGGGTACGCCCTCGGTGGTGAAGACCGTCGCCAGCAAGACCCAGGCCAGCAAGAGGTTCATGACGACCCCACCGACCAGCACTAGCAACTTGCCGGGGATCGAGAGCCGGGCGTAGCCGTGGGGGGGCACACCGGGCAGTTCCTGCATCCCGTCGATCTCGGCGTAGCCGCCCAGCGGGATCAGGTTGAGCCGCCAGTCAGTGTCGCGCCAACGAAAGGCCAGGAGCCGCGGGCCGAACCCCAGGGCGAAGGTCTTGACCCCCACCCGCTGAACCTTGGCTGCCCAGTAGTGGCCCAGCTCGTGGACGAAAATGGCGATTCCGATGATCAGGATGAACCAGAGTAAACTCATGGATGCTCCACAGCTGAAACTGCTAAGCCCCGACCAACTCCAGGGCCAGTTGTCGGGCTTCGCGGTCAGCCTGTTGGATATTCTCCCAGGTCAGCGCACCCTCGGGGGTTTGATATAACACTTTTTCGAGGATCCGGGCGATGTCGGAGTAGCCGATTTGCCCCTTCAGGAAGGCTTCCACCGCGACCTCGTCGGCAGCGTTCAAGACCGCCGGGGCCAAGCCCCCCATCCGCCCGGCCTCGTAGGCCAGGGCCAGCGCGGGGAAGCGCCCCAGATCGGGTGGGTAGAACTCGAGCCGCTCGGGGATAGAGAGGTCGCGGAGCGGGGTCGGGGGCCGCTCGGGGTAGGTGAGGGCGTACTGGATCGGGAGCCGCATGTCTGTGGGACCCAGCTGGGCCTTGAGGCTGCCGTCCTGGAAGCGCACCAGCGAGTGCACGTAGGACTGCGGGTGGATCACCACCTTAACCTTCTCTAAGGGAAGTCGGAAAAGCTGGGTGGCCTCGAGGACTTCCAGCCCCTTGTTGAAGAGGGTAGAGGAATCCACCGTCACCTTGGGCCCCATCCTCCAGCGCGGATGGTTGAGGGCCATCTGCGGGGTAACGCTCGAGAGGTCGGCGGGTTCGCTTAGGAAAGGACCCCCGGAGGCGGTCAGGATGAGTTCGGCCACGCCGGAGAAGGGCTCGCCCACCAGGGATTGGAAGATGGCCGAGTGCTCCGAGTCCACTGGGAGAATCTCCGCCCCGCTGGCCTCGGCCTCGGCCCAAAGCAACGGCCCCGCCGCCACCATGCTCTCCTTGTTGGCCAGGGCCAGCCTGCGCCCGGCCCGCACTGCCGAGCGCACCCCGGGCAACCCCGCCAGCCCCGGCACCGCTCCCACCACCACGTCTGCCGGGTGGGCGGCAACCTCTTCGATCGAGGCAAGCTCGAGGTCAGGGAAGCGCTGGTGAAGTTCGGGTTGGATGGAAGGGTCGGCGGCCACGACCTCGGGTCGGAACTCGAGGATCTGTTTGCTGAGGGTCTCGAGATTTTTCCCGGCGGCGAGGCCCACTACCCGGTAGCCGCGCCAGCGGCACACGTCCAGGGTCTGGGTTCCGATCGAGCCGGTAGAACCCAATACTACGATCCGCTTGGTTAAAGAGTCCAGCATCGCAGTCAGTTTACGTTAATTGAGCCCTGGAACCGTTCGGGAGCCCCCAGTTGGGGCTTGAGCAGCGGGAGAGGTCTGGGTCAGATCGGGTAAAAGATCACCAGCAGGTAGTAGGCCAACGGAACCGAGAACAGCACACTGTCCATGCGGTCCAAGAGCCCGCCGTGGCCGGGCAGGAAGCTCCCCGAGTCCTTGACCCCGCAGTAGCGCTTGAGCATGGACTCGGTGAGGTCGCCGAGCTGGGCCGCCAGCGAGAGCAGGAGGCTGAAGACGAATAGCTCGAGGGGCTGCAACAGCGCAAAAGCGCTCTCCGGGTAAAAGTGCCGCACGATGGAGGTGTAGATGAGGAGCACCACGAAACTGCTGACGATGCCCCCGATGGAGCCCTCCACGGTCTTGCCGGGGCTGATGGTCGGGGCTAGCTTGTTGCGCCCGAAGAACCTACCGATAAAGTACGCCCCCACGTCGGTGGCGAAGGTGGCCAGTAGGGGCAGGGTCAGCGTCCAGATGCCCAGGGTGTCGTCGTGGGGATGGTAGCGGAGCAAGAGGAAATACCCCAGCATCCAAGGCAGATACAAGAAGGCCATCAGGCTATAGGCGAAGCGGGGGATGTTGGCCCCGTTGAGCAACTCG
>DASTSL010000009.1:0-20047 GCA_035760705.1 Meiothermus sp.
CCACGCCGAATTCCGGGTTTCGGATACCGGGAACGGGATCGCCGCCCAGGACCTCCCCCACGTCTTTGAGCGTTTCTACCGGGCCGATCAGTCGCGCCGCCGCGACCCCGGGGGGAGCGGGCTAGGGCTTTCCATCGCCAAGTGGATCGTCGAGCAGCACGGTGGGGAAATCCGCCTCGAGAGCGAACTCGGCAAGGGCACCACCGCCATCGTGCGGCTGCCCTTGCCTGCGGCGGGGTGAGGCCCTCCCGCTGAGCTGAGACAAGTTTCGTATCTCCCACTTAGGCTGTGCGCTCGTAGGTAATAGTACCAGATATAGTACCATACTCGGTATCGAGGTATGAGGAGCGCGTCAAGGCGCTCCTAAAGTTTCCTCTCGAGATGGATATTGGCGATGTGGGCGCGATTCTCAGCGCGCACGGATGACTTGGGTGGGAGGGAAGGGTGATCACCGGCGTTACGCCAAACCCGGCGAGCCGTCGATCATCGTCGTGGCCGACCAGGGGCGGTGGGTTCGCCGGGTATATCTGAAACAGCTGGCAGAGCGCGTAGGGCTGGGGGAGTGATGCGCAAAACCAAGATGAAGGTTGAGGAATTGCTCGAGCAGAACTGGCCGTTTGAGGTACGGCCCTTGGATGAGGACGAAGGTGGGGGAGTGTACGTGCGCTTTACCGACTTTCCTCCGGGGAGTGCCCACGGCCACGGTGCTGATCTGGCCGAGGCCCTAGCTTCAGCCCGGATCGGGCTGAAGTTGACCCTGGAGGGCTACCTCGAGCAGGGTTTACCGGTGCCGCAGCCAGGGAGGGGGGTGGATATGACCTACTCTGGTAGGTTCAATCTACGTACCCCTAAAAGCCTGCACCGCCAACTGGCCGAGCAAGCCAAGCGCGAGGGGGTGAGCCTCAACACCCTGGCGGTATCGCTGCTCTCTGAGGGCTTAGCTCGCCGTCAAGCCAACGCCACCCTAGCCCAGGAGCCTGAACACCTCGCCCACCGCCGCTAGGGTCTGCTCGAGTTCGGCCTCGCCGTGCGCCGTGGAGAAAAAAGCCGCCTCGAACTGGCTGGGCGGCCAGTACACGCCGCGCTCCAGGAGCCCGTGGAAGAAGCGCTTGAAGGCTTCGGTATCGGACTGCACCGCGTCGGCGTAAGTGGTCAGCGGCCCCGCGCGGAAGAACACCGTGACCATCGAGCCGACCCGGTTCACCGTGACGGGGAGGGTGGCGGCAGCCTGGATTCCAGCTTCCAGCCTCGAGCCGTACCGCTCGAGCCGGTCGTAGGGGGGTTCCTCGGCCAGGATCCGCAGGGTCTCGATCCCCGCGGCCATCGCGATCGGGTTTCCGCTCAGGGTCCCGGCCTGGTAGACCGGGCCGACTGGGGCCACTTGGCTCATGTATTCGGCCTTGCCGCCGTAGGCCCCCACCGGCATCCCCCCGCCGATGACCTTGCCCCAGCACACCAAATCCGGCTCGAGGCCCAAAAACTCCACCGCCCCGCCCAAAGCCAGGCGGAACCCGGTCATGACCTCGTCGGCGATGAGCAAGGCACCGTGTTTGCGGGTCAGGGTACGGAGGGAGGTGAGAAATTCGGGCGTGGGAAGCAGCACCCCGGCATTCCCCACCACCGGCTCGAAGATCACCGCAGCGATCTTCTCCCCCGCTTCGGCGAAGAGCCGCTCGAGCCCGGCTGGGTCGTTGTAGTCGGCGACCAGGGTCAACTCGGCGAAAGCTTGGGGGACCCCGGCGCTCGAGGGGGCGCTGGTTCGAGTTCCCCCACCCGCCGTGAGCATCCCCGACCCGGCCTGCACCAAGAGCCCGTCGGCATGGCCGTGGTAGTTGCCGCGAAACTTGACGATGTGGTCGCGCCCGGTGACCCCCCGCGCCAGCCGCAGGGCGCTCATGGTGGCTTCGGTTCCGCTCGAGACGAAACGCACCTGGTCGCAAGCGGGATAGGCCCGCAGGATCAACTCGGCCAGCTCGATCTCGCGCTCGGTGGGGGCCCCGAAGCTGGTCCCGTCCACGATGGCCTGCTGTACGGCTTCCACCACCCGGGGGTGGGCGTGGCCCAGGATCATCGGACCCCACGAGCCGATGTAGTCGAGAAGCCTATTACCGTCGGCGTCCCACATCCAAGCTCCTCGGGCTCTGGCGATGAACCGGGGGGTTCCCCCCACCGCCTGGAAGGCCCGCACCGGCGAGTTCACCCCGCCGGGAATCACCCGCTGGGCCCGCTCGAAAAGGGCTCGAGACCGGGAATCTGAGACAGTGCTCATACCCGTGACCCTATCACTGAGCCTCATGGCAAGCAAGGGGAGCCCCCCACCCTCGAGCGCCCCTCGTTACCCCGCCGTTACCGCAGGCCGCTCAGACTCTCCTTAGATGAGCGAACCAGGGTTAGATGAGCGAACCAGGGTTAACAATGACACTTTCGTGACACTTTTTCTGGCGTTAATCGCTACTACTTACCTAGTAGTTGATAGTAGCTACTACTCCACGCAGTAGCGGCTACTCCACGAAGGCGAGGCACGACTTGATGGAGACATTGGCCCTCATCGGGGTGTCGCAGCGGCGCGGGGGAACCGAGGCGCTCGAGTCCTGGACAGCCTGGGTGGAAGGAGTGGAGCGCTGGCCGCAGGAGTGGGTGCGCGAGGTGGTGCCCCTCACCACCTGCAACCGCTGTGACTTAGTGCTGGCTTTGCCCGAGGGGGTGAGTTTAGACCGGCTGCGCGGCGAACTCATCCCCGCCGGTCTGCCGCGGGGGTACGCCTTCGCGGGGGAAGCCGCCTTCGAGCAGCTTTGCCGGGTGGCCGCCTCGCTGGACTCGCTCAACCCCGGCGAGGACCAGATCATGAACCAGGTGCGCTCTGCCTTCGAGGCGGCCCGATCAGCAGGCACGGTCGGCCCCACCACCAGCCTGGCCTTCAACCTGGCCCTGCGGGTGGCCAAACGGGTGCGCCGCGAGGTCCCGCTGGCCCCGGAGAAAACCAGCCTCTTCAGCCTGGCCCGCCCGGCCTTTGAGCTGCTTCTTTCGCCGCGAGGCGGGGTGGAGGCTTTGCCGCGCCCAGTCACGGTAGCCATCCTCGGTGCGGGCGAGATGGGCACGCTGGCCGCCCGCAGCCTGGCGGCGAACCCCCAGATCTCCTTGCTGATCGTCAACCGCAGCCTCGAGAAAGCCCGCGCCCTGGCCGCCGAGCTGAACGCACAAGCCCTCGAGCTGGGCGTTTTTCTCGAGGGTGAAATCCCGGTGGACGGCCTGGTGTGCGCCACCCCGGTCGAGCACCTGATCGGCGAGGATTTTCTCGTCCGCCAGCCCCGGCTCCGGGCCATCGTGGATTTGGGCCTCCCGCGCAACGTGGATCCTCGGCTCGCGGCCAAAAGGAACATTCAGTTGATTGACCTCGAGCGGATGCAAGCCCTGGGCGAAGAACGGCGCAAGCAGCTCCAGGCCCACCTGGCTCAAGCCGAGCGGATCATCCAGGAAGAACTCGAGGCCGCCCTCGCGGAGTGGGCTGAGCGCCGGTTGGGCGCGGCCATCACCCAGCTCCGCGAGCGCTACCGAGCGACGCTCGAGGGGCTGGTGGGCGAGCTTTTGGAGCCCGACGAGATCAACCGGCTGGCCAACCGCTTCGCCCACCTGCCCATCAAGGGGCTGCGCGGCCTGGTGCGCTCGCACGGGCTCGAGGCGGCTCAGGTCTTCCTCGAGGAGGCCGGGCTGGGCCAGGAGATCCAGGGGGTCGAGCGTGTCTGAGGTAAGAATCGCCACCCGGGGCAGCCGCCTGGCCTTGTGGCAGGCCGAGTGGGTCGCTGCCCGGCTACAAGCCCAAGGAGTCCCTAGCGAACTCGTCATCATCGAGACCCAGGGCGACCGCGAGAAGGTGGCTTTCTCGCAGATGCAGGGCCAGGGATTTTTCACCAAGGCGGTGCAAGACGCGGTGCTCGAGGGCCGGGCGGACCTCGCCGTGCACTCCCTCAAGGACTTGCCCTCAGGCCCCACGCCGGGGCTCGTGCTGGCGGCCATCCCGGTTCGGGAAGACCCCCGCGAGGTGCTGCTGGTGCACCCGCAGGCCGTAGACCCCCAGGCCCCACTGCTACCGGTGCGCCGAGGAGCACGGGTGGGCTCGAGCGCGGTGCGCCGCCAGGCCCAACTGGCCCGGCTCCGGCCCGATCTCGAGCGGCTGGAGCTGCGCGGCAACGTCCCCACCCGAGTCGAGAAGCTGAGGCGCGGCGACTACGAGGCGATCCTGCTGGCGCGGGCCGGGCTGAAGCGGCTGGGGCTGGATCTGGGGGGCCTCGAGGTGCACCTGCTCGAGCCCCGGGAGTTCGTGCCCGCGCCGGGGCAGGGGGCGCTGGCCCTCGAGTGCCGCGAAGAGGATACTCGGCTCCGCGCGATCCTGGAAAAGCTCGACGACCCCAGCGCTCGCCGCACCGTGATGGCCGAGCGCGGCCTGATGGCCCGGCTCCAGGGGGGCTGTCAGCTGGCCCTCGGCGCGAGCGCTCGCGGGGTGGACGGGGGCTTGGAACTCCTGGCCTGGTACGGCGGCAAGCTTTACGAAGCGCTTGGCTGCGACCCCCAGGACGTGATAGAGCGAATCTACGCCCAACTCCTGGCCGATCACCCCGAGGCCATCAGCGAGATGGGGGAGGTGCGGCGGTGAGGGTAGCCCTCACCCACTCCGAAGGGCGTCTGGAAGGGCTCGAGGCCCGGCTCGAGGCCCTATCGTATAGGGTGTTTCGCCATCCGCTGATCTCCACCCAGACCTTGACCGGGGTGAGCCTGGAACCGCTCGAGCCCTGCTGCTGGTGGCTGTTCTCGAGCCAGGCGGCGGTGCGGGCGGTGGCCGAGTTGGGGGGAAGGCTCGAGGGTCACCCAATCGGAGCAGTAGGAGCAAGCACGGCCAAGGCCGTACAAGGCTTGGGCCTCGAGGTCGAGTTGGTCAGCCCGGACGGCAACGCCGAATCTTTGGCTCGAGCCTTCATCGCCCAGCGTGCACCGGGGCCGGTAGGGCTCCCCCAGGGCAATCGAGCCTCACCGGCCTTGGCCGATGCCCTTACCCGCGCCGGTTACGAAGTGCGCACGCTGACGGTCTATCAAACCCTGACCCATCCCTGGCCTTCCGACGCGCCGATCCCCGACTTCACCGTGCTGGCGAGCCCTTCGGCGGTGGAAGCCCTGCCCACGGAGGTCGCTCGGCAGACCCACTGCATAGCCCTCGGGCCGAGCACCGCGCAAAGCTTGCGGGCTCGAGGCCTGGTCTTTAGCGAAGCCCCCAGCCCCAGCGTGGAAGGGGTACTTGAAGCCATCGAAGGGGCCAAACAAGCCTCGCTCTCCCCTGCTCTTTGGGGGGGCGTAGTTTCCTGAATAGCTAAATGAGGAAAACGATGAAGACCTATCCCAAAGAACCCCCGCCCACCTTGACCCCAGAGATGCTGGCTTCGCCGCGTAGCGGGATGATGCTGGCCCGGCCCCGGCGGCTGCGCTCGGGGGCGGCCCTGCGCGACAGCGTGGCCGAGACCTGGCTGCGCCCAGAGGACCTGATCGCGCCCTTTTTCGTGGTCCCGGGCCGCAAGCGCGAGGAGCCCATCGAGGCCCTGCCGGGGATCTCCCGCTACAGCGTGGACTTGTTGCTGCCCCAGCTCGAGCGGGCCCTCAGGCTGGGGGTGCGCTCGGTCATGCTCTTCGGGGTACTGCCCCAGCACGAGAAAGACCCCCTGGCCCTGAGCGCCGCCGATGCCAAAGGCCCGGTGCCCACGGCCTTGGGTGAGGCCCGCAAAGCCTTCGGCAACGACCTGGTGCTCTACGCCGACGTGTGCCTTTGCACCCACACCGACCACGGGCACTGCGGGCTGCTCAAGGAGACGCCCAAAGGCGTGGTGATCGACAACGACTCGAGCCTGGTCCAACTGGCCCGGATGGCGCTCGTCCAGGCCGAGGCCGGGGTGGACTTCGTCTCGCCCTCCGACATGATGGATGGGCGGGTGGGGTATCTGCGCCGCGCGCTGGACGAGGCCGGGCACACCGGGGTGGGCATCCTCTCCTACGCGGTCAAGTACGCCAGCGCCTTCTACGGCCCCTTCCGCGAAGCCGCCGGGAGCGCTCCCAGCTTCGGAGACCGCAGCACCTACCAGATGGACCCCCGCAACGCCCGCGAAGCCCTGCGCGAGGCCCATCTGGACGAGGAAGAAGGAGCCGACCTGCTGATGGTAAAGCCCGCCTTGGCCTACCTGGACATCTTGGCTCGGCTCCGGCCCAGCACTCATCTGCCGCTGGTAGCCTACAACGTGAGCGGGGAGTACGCCATGCTCAAAGCGGCCTCGGCGGCGGGCGCCCTCGACGGGCCCAGAGCCGTGCGCGAAACCCTCACCGCGATCAAACGGGCCGGGGCCGATCTCATCATCACCTACCACGCCCTCGAGGCGCTCGAGCAAGGCTGGCTTTGACTTCGAGGAGGCCGAGATGGGAGGGAAAGACACCCAAAAGCACCGAGGAACCCGTTCCTCCTTCCTTTCCCCCTTTCCGCTGCGTTGGGTCTGGGTGGCCTTCGGCCTGGTGGTACTGTTTCTCATCGCCCAGGTGACCTGGTGGATGATCTTCCAGCGCCAATTGATCCAGCAGAGCATCGATTACGCCGAGACCACCTGGCTGCAAGAGGCAGCGGTGGTGCAACAGCTGTGGTCGGCCTCGGACCCCGCCGAGCGGGAGGTGCTGGCCCAGGAGTTGCGCGAGCAGTTCCCCCAACTGCGGGTGGAGGACGACAAGGTCTCGGTGGACCCCGAGCAACTGGCCTCCTATCGCAACGCTCAGCTCCGCCACCTGCGGATGCTGGCCTTCGAGGGGCCGTTCTTCCTGCTGGTGGCGCTCTTGGGCCTGTACATCATCGGGCGAGCCCTGCGCCGCGAGCAGGAGCTCAAGCGGCGCCAGCAGAACTTCCTGATGGCCGCCACCCACGAGTTCCGCACCCCCATCAGCACCCTGCGCCTCCTGGGCGAGACCTTGCAGCGCCGCGAACTGCCGCGCGAGAAACAGCTCAATTACCTCGCTCACATAGGCCAGGAACTCTCCCGGCTGGAGGCCCTCTCCGAACGGCTGTTGGCGACCGCGCGGCTCGAGCAGACCCAGGTTCGGCTCAACCCCGCAGGGTTCGCTTTAGCGACCGCCGCAGGGCTCGCTTTAGCGACCGCCACCCGGCTGGACTTGGGCCAGGTGGTGGCCGAACTCCTGCAAAAGCAGCGCGGCGGGCTGGAAGCGCGGGGGGCGGTGATCGCGCTCGAGCCCCCGGGAACCCCGCTCCCGGTCGAACTCGACGTGGGGGCCTTCGGCATCGTGCTCTCGAACCTGCTCGACAACGCCGTCAAATACACGCCCTCCCCAGAAAAACCCGTCTGGCTCCGGCTCGAGCGCCAAGGCAGCGAAGCCCTGCTCCACGTCGAAGACCGGGGTTCGGGCGTGGCCGCTCAGGACTTGCCGCACATCTTCGACCCCTTCTACCGCTCGGGGAGCGAGCTGACCCGCGAGGCCCCGGGGTTGGGGATCGGGCTCTATCTGGTCAAGACGATCATGGAACTCTTGGGAGGAAAGATCATTTGTACGCCGCTGGAACGAGGAACCCGTTTTACGCTGAGCCTGCCACTGATCGGGGCGGAGCACCCCAGCCCCGCCACGCCAAAACACCTCGAGCGCACCGAGCGGGGGAGGGCATGAAACACCGGGTGCTGATCGTCGAGGACGAGCAGGTGCTGGCCGAGGTGCTGGCCGACAACTTGCGCGAGGAGGAACTCGAGGTGGAGATCGCCCCCGACGGCGAGAGCGCTTTGCGGTTGTGGCAGAGCTTCCAGCCGGATCTGGTGGTGCTGGATGTGATGCTCCCGCGCCTCTCGGGCCTCGACGTGTGCCGCCGGATGCGCCGGGAGGGCGACCGCACCCCGGTGCTGTTCCTGAGCGCCAAGGGCCAGCCGGAAGAGCGGGTGGAGGGCCTGCGAGCGGGCGGCGACGATTACATGGGCAAGCCCTTCCACCTGCCGGAGTTTTTGCTACGGGTGCGGAACATGCTGGCCCGGCTCGAGTGGGGCCGGGGCGAAGAGGGCACCGAACTCAGCCCCGCCGGTTTTAGCTTCGGCGGGCACCGGGTGGACTTCCGGGCCTGGAACGCGACGCTGGCCGATGGCCGGGTGGAGCCGCTGGGCGAGCGCGAGATCGGCATCCTCAAGCTGCTGTGGGAGCGGGCCGGGGAGGTGGTGAGCCGCGACGAGATCTTGGACCGGGTGTGGGGCGGGGACATCTTCCCCAGTAGCCGCACCGTGGACAACTTCATCGTGCGGCTACGCAAGCTCTTCGAGCCCGAAGCGGCCAACCCGGTCTACCTGCACACCGTCTGGGGGGTCGGTTACCGCTTCACCCCGGAGGGTACGGGCTCCGCATCCGAGGACCGACCGGCAAAGGAGTCCGTATGAGCTTGACCCAACCACAACCCCTCCCCCCTGGCGAGCAGGTGGGGGGGGAATTACCCCTCTTCCTGCGGGCGGCCTGGGGCGAGGACACCCGGCGGGCCCCGATCTGGGTGATGCGCCAGGCCGGGCGCTACCTGCCCGAATACCGGGCGGTGAAGGCCAAAGCCAGCTTCTGGGAGATGGTGCGCACCCCCGAACTGGCCGCCGAGGTGACCCTGCAACCCCTGCGGCGCTTCCCCCTCGATGCCGCCATCCTCTTCAGCGACATCATGACCCCCCTGAGCGCGATGGGGGTGCACATCGAGTTCAACCCCGGCCCGGTGATCGCCGAGCCGATCCGCTCGCTACGGCAGATCACCGCCCTGCGGGTGCCCGAGCCGGGCGAGATCGCCCCCTTCGGCGAGGAGGCCATCCGGCTGGTGCGGCGCGAACTCAGGGGCAAAAACATCCCGCTGATCGGCTTCGGCGGGGCCCCGCTGACCCTGGCGACCTATCTGGTCCAGGGGTCGGGCTCCAAGGAGTACGAGGAGTTCCGGGCTTTTCTGCGGCAAGAACCGGCGGCGGCCCAGGCCCTGCTGGAAAAGCTCACCGAGGTCTCGATCCGCTACCTGCGGGCGCAGGTGGAGGCTGGAGCGCAAGCCATCCAGCTCTTCGACTCCTGGGCCGGGCTCTTGGACGGGGCCGCCTACCGGGAGTTTGCCCTTCCCTACAACGCCCGGGTGATGGGGGCCCTGGCCGGATTAGGCGTACCCCGCATCTATTTGGCGGTAGGGGCCTCGCACCTCTACCCGGTGATCGCCGAACTCCCCTTCGAAGCGGTGAGCCTGGACTGGCGGCTGGGCTTGGATCGCATCCGCCCGCACTTTCCAGGCCGCACCCTGCAAGGGAACCTCGACCCGGCGGTGCTCTTGGCCCCGCTCGAGGTCATCACCCGCGAAGCCCACAAGGTGCTGCGGGCCGGGCTCGGCGGGCCGCACATCTTCAACCTCGGGCACGGCATCCTGCGCCAGACCCACCCCGACCACCTGGCCCACCTGATCGAGGTCGTTCACGGTTTCGACCGAACGGAAATCTAGGAGAACCAACATGGCTGAGCACCCCGAAACGGATAAGCGCGACGCTGATAAGCGCGAATACCAGGAAAAACCGACCCGCCGCATGGTGGACATGGACCCCGCCGGGCTCATCAGCCGCAAAGCGCCGGATCAGGCCAAGCGGCAATTCTTAAACTACAGCTTTTACAAACTACTGCCCGAGTTCCGCCGACTGCCACGGGGCGAAATCTCCGAGGCCAAGGCCGAGTTCGCCCACGTGCTCGAGCGCTGGGCGGGCCGAGGCGAGGGCTTCATCCTGCGCACCTACAGCCTGGTGGGAACCCGCTCCGACGTGGACTTCATGCTCTGGCGGGTCAGCTTCGACGTGCGAGACTTCCAGGCCATGCAGGCCGAACTCAACCGCACCCGGCTGGCCGGTTACCTGACCCAGCCCTATAGCTTCCTCTCGATGCAGAAGCGCTCGATCTACGTGGACCGCTTCAACCCCGAAGGGGAGGGCGTTCACCTGAGCCCGGGCCAGGGCAACTACCTGTTCGTGTACCCATTCGTGAAGACCAGAGCCTGGTACAATCTCTCCCCCCAAGCCCGTCAGGGCATGATGGACGAGCACATCTACGTCTCCGCCCCCTTCACCGGGGTCACGCTCAACACCTCGTACTCTTACGGGATTGACGACCAGGAATTCGTGGTGGCCTTCGACTCCAATTACCCGCAGGAGTTCGTGGACTTAGTGCAGCGCCTGCGCTTCACCGAGGCCAGCCTCTACACCCTGCGCGACACCCCGATGTTCACCTGCGTGAAAAAGCCGATCCACGAGATGCTGGATGATCTGGCGTAAAAAATCGCGATCAAACGCCTTTCCGTTTGCCACAGGCCTTTTTTGGCGTAAGACGTGCAGCGTACGACGTAGCGACGAGGTTGATATGAACGTACTTTTCATGGCCTACGGCACCCCCTACCGGCGCAGCGAGATCGAGCCCTACTACACCGACATCCGCCGGGGCCGCCCACCCACCAAGGAACTCCTGGAAGAACTCGAGGAGCGCTACCACCTCATCGGGCGAAGCCCCCTGAACGAGATCACCTACGCCCAAGCCGTGCGGCTCGAGGCGGCCCTCAACGCCACCCTGCCGCTTTTCCCCGAGCCCCTGAGCGCTTCGCCCGGCCCCCGGGTGCATGGCCCGGCGCGGGTCTACCACGGCACCAAGCACTGGCATCCCTTCATCCCCGAGGCGGTGAAGGCGATGGCCCAGGACGGGGTGAGGCAGGCCGTGGGGATCGTGGCCGCGCCGCACTTCTCGGCCCGCAGCATCGCCGAGTACCAGGAGAAAGTCGAGCAGACCCTGGCCGAGTTGGGGAACCCCTTCGAGATCCGCTTCGTGGAGGAGTATTACGACCACCCCGGCTACATCCGGGCCGTCGCCACGCGGGTGGGGGAACAGCTCTGGCGGCTCGTCGAGCCGAAGAAAGCCCTCTTTCTCTTCACCGCCCACTCGATTCCCGAAAGGGCAGCCCAGGACGGGCGCTACCCGGGGCAGATCCGGGCCACAGCAGAGTTCGTGGCCAAAACCTTGGGCCTCGAGCACTGGGACACCGCCTGGCAGTCGGCGGGGCGCACCCCTGAGCCTTGGATCGGGCCGGACATCAACGAGAAGCTCGAGCAGGTCGCAGCAGCAGGCTACCGCGAGGTGGTGGTAACGGCGGTGGGCTTCCCCAGCGATCACCTCGAGGTCTACTTCGACCTCGACCACGAGGCCCAGCACACCGCGCAGAAGCTGGGGATTCGCCTGCTGCGCACCCGCAGCCTCAACGCCGACCCGGATTACATCGAGGTGTTGCGCGACGTGGTGGCGCGGAAGTGGGGAGAGTTTAGGTGAAGCGATCCTACGCCGTACGTACATCGGTAGAGGCGCAGCGCGGTGCGCCCGTCAGCAGGCGAAGCGCCAACCTTGAGGAACCGCGATGAGCCGCCTGATCGTCATCGGGGGCGGCATGGCCGGTTTATCCGCTGCCTATGCCGCCCACAAAGCCGACCCTTCGCTGGAGATCACCCTCCTCGAGGCCGGTCCCCGGCTCGGCGGTAAGGTGCTGACCCACGCCGAGGACGGCTTTCTGCTCGAGGGCGGCCCCGACGCGGTGGTGCGCTACAAGCCCTGGGCGCTGGAACTGATGAAGGAGTTGGGGCTCGAGGGGGAACTGGTGGGGACCATCCCGGCCAAGCCCTCGGCCCTGATCCACGACGGAGAGCGGGCTTTGCCGATTCCCCCGGGGTTGCAGATGGTGGTTCCGGGCGACCTCAAGGCGCTGGCCCAGACTCCCCTGCTCTCGCCCTTCGGCAAGGCTCGAGCCCTCCTCGACCTGGCCCTGCCAAAAGGCCGGGAAGGGGACGAGGCCTTCGGGGACTTTATCCGGCGACGCCTAGGAGGTCAGGTCTGGGAGCGGCTGGTGGCCCCTCTTTCGGGCGGGATCTACGGGGGTGACCCCGCCGAACTCTCCACGCTGGCGGCCTTCCCGCAACTTAAGGAGCTCGAAAGCACCCACCGCAGCCTGATCCGGGGAGCCCTCGAGCAGCGAAAACAGCGGGGCACTCGCGAAGCTGGGCAGCTTTTCGCCTCGTTGCGCGGGGGGCTGGGCTCGTGGGTGGAGGCCCTGGTCCAGCGGCTCGAGGGCGTCCAGATTTACCCGAATACCCCGGCGACCGGCCTCGAGCGCCGCTCCGACGGCTGGCGCGTGTATACCGCTGGCGGTCATCAAGACGCCGAGGCCCTGGTTCTGGCGATCCCGGCAGGGGCGGCGGCGCGGCTGCTCGAGCCGCTCCACCCCTCGGCGGCGCGGGCCTTGGGAGAGATCCCCTACGGCGACTCCGCCACCGTCTCGCTGGCCTTCCCTGCCGAGAAGACCCCGGCTCGGGTGGGCCACGGGATGTTAATGGCGGCGGGGCAGGGCTTCTATGTGCGGGGCTTTACCTGGACCGACCAGAAGTGGGCCGCTCGGGCCCCCCAGGGCTACGCGCTGGTGCGGGCCTATTTCTCCGGGGTCAGCGCCAGCGAAGCCGAGCTAACCCAGATGGCCCTGGCCGATCTGGGCAAGCTGTGGGGCCGGGTTCGTACTCCTGAGCGCAGTTGGGTCTTCCGCTGGGCCGCGGGCCTCCCGCGCTATACGGTGGGGCATCTGGAACGGGTGAGGGCGGCGCTCGAGGCCGAGCAGTTGCCCGGGTTGTTCCTGGCGGGGGCCGCCTACCAGGGAGTGGGCTTACCCGAGGTGGTGCGGATGGGGGCCGCCAAAGCCGCTCAGGCCTTGGCCTTCCTGAGCCGCGAAACCCTCGTTACCCGGTGATCAAATAAGCCCTCGCACGTTGTCCCGACACCCGTATAGCGCTCCTTGTAAGAAATGACCTGTGGGGAGCGCCGCTGCAAAACACTCTGCGCCAGGCTCATCTTCCTTACCCCTCGAGGACGCTAATCATGTTGACGACCAGGTAGGGACGTCAGACCCGAACTACCCTGCGCTGTATCCCACTTGTTTCCTTAGGAACACCCGGTAGCTATCCGCGAGCACGGAGTCGCCTTACCGCAGCACCTCGCCCGGCTTGACCCGTAGCGCCCGAAACAGCGGCAAGAGCGAGGCCAGCAGCACCACCGCCAGGCTCATGAGCGAGACCCAGACGAAATCGGGGAGGCGGAGCTGGGCGGGCAGGCCGCTGATGAAATAAAGCTCGCCGGGGATGCGTACGGGGTTGAGGGCGAAGTAGGTCGAGAGCCCGTAGCCGAGCAGGTTCCCCAGGATGACCCCGGCAGTGCCGAGGATCAGCCCCTCGAGCGCGAACACCCCGGCCACCTGCAACCCCCTGGCCCCCATCACCCGCAGGAGGGCGATGTCGGGGGTTTTCTCCACCACCGCCAGCACCAGCACGTTGGCCATACCCAAAGCCGCCACCGCCACGATCAAGAACACCACGATCCCGATCACCCGTTTTTGCAGGGCCAGTTGTTCGATGAGGGTGCGGTTGAGGCTCTGCCAGGTCTGGGCGAAGTAGAGGGTGCCGGAGAGTTCCTGGGCCACTTGAGGGGCTTGCTCGGGGTCTTTGAGGAGGACCTGATAGCCGGTGAGGGCTCCGGGCTGATCGGTGAGTTCGCGCACGTCCTCAAGCGAGGCGAAGGCGTTCCCAGCGTCGAGCAGAGCGTTGCCGGTGCGGAAGGTTCCGGCTACCTCGAGCGAGATTCGCTTCTGGCTCACCGAGAGCACGTAGAGCCGATCCCCCGTGAAAGCCCCCAACTGCCGGGCCAGGTCGGAGCCCAGGATGATGGTTCGCGGCTTCAGGCCGGAGAGGTCGAGGCGGGGGTAGACGCGCTGGGCTCCCTCCCCCAAGCCCCACAGGGTAGCCACATCCACCCCCGCCCGCTGCCCTGAGGTGGCCCGGCGGCTCAGCAGGGCCTTGGTGACCAGATAAGGGGTCTGGGCCACCACCTGGGGGTTAGCCTTGGGAGGCGGGGCGTTCTGGGGGTCGAGGGCTTGTAAGAAGATGTGCGGTACCCCGCGCAAAGTGGCGTCGATCAGCCCTTGGGTGAAGCCGTTGGTGAGCGAGAGGGCGGTGGTGAGCACCATGATGCCCACCGCCACGCCCAAGAGGGTGATGAGGCTTTGCGTGCGGCGGTAGCGCAGGTGGCGCAGGGCCAGGAACCAGACGAAACGCATCGCGGATAGCTTATAGCAAATAGCCGATAGCCCGGGCGGTAAACGGAGCTATCAGCTATGGGTTATTCGGCTATCGGCCTACTTGGAGAACGGTCACCCGCACGTTGCGTACCCCGAAGCGGAAGGCGGTGCTGCGATCGGGCAGCCATACATCGATGCGGTTGCGCTTGCGCGGGTTCATGGTGTCTTCCACCACGAAGACGGTATTCCGGAAGAGGTAGTTGAACTGTCCCCTCCCTCCCCGGGCGGTGCCCAGGTCGTCGAGCCTCACCTTGGAGCCATAGGGCAGGGTGCGCAGCAGGTCGCGGCTCACCGCGATGATGCCGACCCTAGTCCGGGCTCCGGTGGCGGTGATGTGGGGGGTGCGGTCAGTTTCTCGTACGCTCGAGGTGTAAGCAGTAGCGGTCAGGATGTAAGTCCGGGGAGCCTGGGCCAATCCCGCATTTACAATCACCAGCACCAATACCCACCAAAAAAAACGTACGGCGATCAATCGTCGTACCATAGCTGTCCTAAAGGCTAGGCGGGCTCTACAAGGAGAGCCTAAGAAGGCTGCATATACATCCTCATTATTCAGTCACTTCCCATCTCACCTGACCTTTAGGTCAGCCGAGGAAGCGCATGGTTGACGGGCTTATCCCTTAGATCCTTAAGGTGAATCCCAGATTAAGCCAGCCTCTACCCCTCTCATCCGGGGGTATGCGCCACTGCGTTTACAAATGTAGAGCCCGCAATGCAAGTGTATGGCTTCTTTCATGTTCCAGACGAGGTTTTCTACTGTTATGTCGCAAGCGAAATGTATATTCGCTCACGGCGCAATAGGAAAATGGGAGGGCTCGAGCGCCCTCCCAGAGCGGTTTCTTAGGGCTTAGGTTGCGCCGGTCAGTTTATCGGCAGGGAGCCAGGGCTCGAGTCAGCACGGTCGCCGCACCAGCACCCCCATTCACGCTGGAGACACCTACTCGAGCACCGCCAGGTAGTCATAAAGATCGGGGCCGCCGGGATGGACCTCCAAGGTGAGGTCGGGGAAGGCCTGGGAGATCTGCTGCGAGAGAGCCTCGAGCGTCGGCTTCTCCACGGTCGGGCCGTGGAAGAGGGTCATGATCTCGTGGGAGGCGTCCTTAGCCAACCGGACCAGCCCCAGCAGGGCTTCCTCGGGGGTTTCGGCCACCAGGGTCAGCTTGTCGTCCTTGAGGCCGATGGGCCGCCCCTCCTTGACCTCGATGTTCTCGATGGTGGCATCGCGGCTGGCCCGCGTGACCTCGAGGGTCACCGCCCGGTTCTTGGCCTCCTCCATGTCGGGCAATAGCTCGGCGGGCTCCACGTCGCCGTGGTACATCACGGCAGCGGCCAAGCCCTGCCCCATGGTCTTGGTGGGCAGCACGTGCACGTGCTTACTGCCCTCCTCCGCGAGTTTTGCCGCCTGCTGGGCCGACATCAGGACGTTGGAGTTGTTGGGCATCACGATCACGTGCGGGTTGGGCACGCTCTTGATCGCGTCGAGGATGTCCTGCACGCTGGGGTTGGCGGTCTGACCCCCGGCCACCACCCGCGCTCCCAGGCTGCGGAAGACCTTCACCAGCCCCCAGCCCGCCGCCACCACCACCAAGCCGGTGGGCGGGGGGGCCTCCTCGGCGGCCCCGGCCATGTCCAGGATCTCGGTGTGCTGCACCGACATGTCCTCGACTTTGGTACGCACCATCTTGCCGTAGCGGGCCACCATGCTCAAGAGGGCATCGGGATCGTTGGTGTGGATGTGGCCTTTGACGTAGCCCTCGGCGCCCACCACCAAGAGAGAATCCCCCCAGCTCGAGACCGCCTGGCGGATCTCCTCAATGGGGGCCTTCACCCCTTCCATCAAGAACTCGGTGCAGTAGCCGAACTCCTCCTCGGCGAACTCGGTCTGGGCGTACTTTTCGATCTTGGGCGGCTCGGGCAGCGGGAGGCCCAGGATATAGCCGTTGAGCCCCTCCAGGATGTGCAGATACCCGGCCCCACCGGCGTCCACCACCCCGGCCTGTTTGAGCACCGGGAGCAGGTTGGGGGTCTCGTCCAGGCCGACCCGCCCGTGCTCGAGTGCCCCTGAGAGCACCGCCTCCAGGCTGTTCGCCCCCCCCTCCAGGGCCTTGCGGGCCCCCTCCGAGACGTACCGGGCCACGGTGAGGATGGTTCCCTCCACCGGCTTCATCACCGCCTTGTAACCGGTGCGGGTGCCTTCCTCGAGCGCCTCGGCGAGCACCCGCGGGGTGAGGGCTTCGACCTTCTTGACCACCTCCGAGAAGCCCTTGAGGATCTGGGAGGTGATGACCCCGGAGTTGCCGCGCGCCCCCAGCAGCGAGCCATAGCTGATGGCCCGGGCCACCTCCGACATGCGCGAAGTATCCAGCATGTCCAACTCGCGCCGCAAGGATTGCAGGGTGAGGTGCATGTTTGTGCCGGTGTCCCCGTCGGGAACCGGGTAGACGTTGAGGGCGTTGATCTCCTCGAGGTACACCGCGAACCAGTCCGTGGCGTAGCGGAAGGCCTGAGCCAGTTCGGCGGGGGAAAGGCGCTCAGGCATGGAGACCTCCGGTCCGGGAAAGCGAGCGCCGGGGACTTCCCCCCCACCAGGGGAGAGCCGAAGGTTGATGCTCTACCCTAACCACGGCTCACCCCTACCACGTGCACCCGCACCGTGGAAAGCTCGACCCCGGCCAGGCTGCGGGCGGCCCAGGATACCCGCTCCCCGATGGAATCCACCACCGCCGGGATGCGCGAGCCGAAGGCGATCACCACGTAAAGATCGGCCTGGTACTTGTTGGGCGCGGAGGGGTCGGGCTTGACCACCACCCCCTCATTGGCCTCGGCACGGCCCAGGATGCGGCTGATGCTCTCGCGGATGCCCGCCGGGCTCATCCCCAGCACGCCCGGCACTTCGTGGGCGGCCAGCCCCAAAATGGCCGCCAGCGCTCCCTCGGTTACATTGACGTTACCTTTCAAGCTTTCCTCCCGTTGAGCGGACCTCGAGCAGGGCTCGAGGCGCGACGATGACGCTTTCAACTATTGAGACAGTATAACGTTCTCGAGCCCTCCAGAAGCACCCGCCGGAGAGCGTAATCCTCCCCGGAGTAATGCTTTTTTGCCTTCCTGCTCGGGTCGGTGGGCAAAAAACGTCTTCATCCCGTTCAGGATGACCGCAGGAATTCCGCTGAAATGTTAGGTACCGCCCTACCCGTACCAGGGCGGCAACTTTTAGTTGAACTGGGTCAGGAAAGCCCGCACGGCCTGCCAATACTCCTCGCCGTCCTCGCCGTCCAGAGCTGGCGAGCCGTGCCTCCCGTCGCGGCGGGGAACAAACTGGACCTTCTTGGGGCTGGCCACCGACCGGAAGATCACCCGGGCCTGCTCGGCCTCATTTTTGGCCGAGGTGATAAAAACCGGGACCCGCACCTTGGCCGCGGCCTGGCGCACGATGTTTTCGCCCCACAGGTATTCCCAGGGCGAAAAGGACAAGATTCCGGCGACTTTGGGATGCTGGGCCGCCAACAAAAACACCAACGCCGAGGAGTAGCTGCTCCCCCAAACCAGCACCGAGCCGGTGTGCCCGCTCTGGGTCACCCAGTCCAGGGCAGCCTCGAGGTCGCGCAGGGTTTCCTCGTAACCGGCGATCCGGCGTAGCCGCTCGTAGGTCTGGTTGCGCAGCCCCCACATCGGACCGCCCACCCGCTGGTCGATGGCCAAGGCGTTGAACCCCAACTCCACCAGCCGGGGAGCGATCTGGGTATACTCGCCCCGGTTGGACTCGGACTGGTGGAAGAGGAGCACCACCGGGCGGGTGCGGTCCCCGGTGGGGTAGTAGGTGCCGTAGACCTGAACCCGGTCTGCGGCCTGGAAGGCCACGCTCTGCGGCGACCGGTTGGTGGGCAAGGCCCAGGCCACCCAGAGAAACCCCAGAATCGCCACTACGACCCTTCCCGTCATACGGCTACCTGCTACTCAGCCACCCTCCGATGAATCCCTACCTTCGGTCCAAAGCTGGCAAGACGTGTTGAACGATTGGGGTTAATTGTAGCGGATAATCGGTGCCGGTGTGTGCCGGGGGAACCGGATCAGCGGAACCGGCTCAAGAACCGGCGCAGCGCCCGCCAGTACTCGTCTTTGTACAGGGGGTGGCTCAGCACCAGCGCCCCGTGGAGCCCGATGTCCCGGGGAACGAATTGTACCTTGTCGGGGCTGGCGACGGCAGCCAGGATAGCCCGGACCTGCTCGGTCTCGTTCTTTGCCCCGGTGACGAAAACCGGAACCCGCACCTTGGCCGCGGCTCCCCGAACGGCCACCCCATCGGGGAGGTACTCGCCGGGGGAGAAGGCCAGCACCCCGGCCACCTCGGGATGCCGGGCAGCCAGCAAAAACACCAGGCCCGCGGTATAGCTGCTGCCCAGGACCAGGATTTTTCTGCTACGGGTTCTGGCCCAGGTCAGGGCGGCCTCCAGGTCGGGGAGGGCCCCTAAGAAGCCGGTAGCTGCGCCGAGCCGTTCCACGGTCTGGTTGGGTTGGTTCCACATGGTGCCCCCGCTCCGCTGATCGATGGCCAGACAGCCAAAGCCGAGCCGGACCAGTTCGGGGGCGATCTCCGCGTACTCGTGGCGGTTCGACCCCGACATGTGGAAAAGCAGCACCAGAGGATCAGATCGGCTCGAGCCGGGGTAATAGGTCCCGAACACCTCGACCCCGTCCGCCGCCCGCAGGCGGACCTCCTGCGAGATGACCGGCGGCGCGGCCCAGGCGGCCACCGCCAGCAACACCCACCCCATGGTCATGACCCTCCGGGTAGCGATGCTTCCAGTCTAGCGCCAGCCCCGGCGGATCGGTATGGCCCTGCAGCGGTGGATGAGGTAAGTAGGCTCGGGTAGGGTCACACCGCCACGCCATTCACGTTTACGGGGTGAAAGGACGCAAGGCTTATCGGTCGGGGCTCTTGACCCGCCGGGGGGTCTCGACCAAGCTGGCCTCGACCCGGCCCAGGTCGCGCCCGTAGACGATCCGCACCGGGGTTCGCTCGGGGTCGTTGCGGTACCAGACCTCCACCACCGCGTCCTCCTGGACGAAGCGGTAGCCCCACAGCCCCTCCCGGTTCTTGCCCAGGTTCTCCAGGCGGCCCTCGATGATGCGGGGGAACTGTACCAGCCGCACGCTCTGGGCCTCAGGGTGGACCCGGATGTAGTAGATGACCGAGAGGTCGTCCAAAGCCTCGCGGGTGGCGTTGCGCCAGCCCCCCTTGGCCCCGTTGGGGTGGGTGATGGTGGCCTCGAGCCCGCTATTCTGGAGCGCCACCTCGAGCCGGGTCTGGCCCTTGAAGGGCTCGGTGAGGAGCTTGCGGTAACGGGTGAGGAAGAGGTCAGTACCCACCTGGCTATCCAACTCGAGGCTATACCCCAACAGGGTGCCTACCCCTTGTGGGGTCATGCGGCCCCTGAAGCTCCAGCCCCGCTCGAGCGGTTGGGCCTCGAGCTGGAACTGCCCCGCCACCATGCCCTGCCAGGTAGCCCGGTAGATGAGCTTCTCCCCGGCCTGCCAGGGCACGGCCTCTCGCTCTGCCGGCGCGAAAGCAGCTGCCCCGGCAAAGACCGAGAACAAAAGACCCACAGCCGCCAACAGGGCTCTGGGTTGGAAACGATAGAAAAGGTCTCCTATAGCGCTAAGCCGCAGGCTCACACCTCTGATGCTAGGGCCTCTCCGCGCCCGGACCGGCCCAAATGACCCAAATCTCCCGCGCTTCAGCCCAGCAGGGATTCAGCCGGGGTGTAGGGCAGGTTGAAGGCTTCGGCCACGCCCCTATAGGTGCACTTCCCGCCGAAGGTATTGAGCCCTTTCATC
>DASTSL010000010.1:0-20649 GCA_035760705.1 Meiothermus sp.
AAGGCCCCCAAGCGCACCACGCTCACCGCGCCGAAGCGGCTCACCATAAAGTCTCCGCTGAAGCGCCCGAAAAACATCACGCTCTGGTGGAGCGCGAAGCCCAAGGCGGCCACCGATTCGGGCGCACCCAGGCTGCGCAGATAGACCCCGCTCCAGCCCGCGATGGAGCCGTCGCTGATGGCCGCGCAAAAACCCAGCAGCCCCAGCGCTAGCAGGCTCCCCCGGGGCAGCACGAACATCCGGCGGCCCTGCGACACCGAGGCCGCCAACAAGTAATTCCCGGCATAAGCGGCCACCGCGATCCCCAAGGCCCCGACCAGGGCGAAGTGGGGCGAGGGGCTGAGCCCCAACCCGGCCAGCCCCGCCCCGGAGAGCGCTCCGCTCAAGGCTCCGGCGCTCCAGAGGGCGTGGAACGAGGAGAAGATGGGGCGCCCGTAGCGGGCCTCGAGCGCGGCGGCCTGGGTGTTCATGGCGATGTTGAGGGTGGCTTGGAGGAAGCCGAACAGCGCCAACCCCAAAAACAGGCTGGCCGCATTGTCCAGCAGCCCCAGCAGGGCCAGGGTGAGAAAGCCGCTCATCGCCGCGAAGCGGGTGACGTGACGGCTGCCCCAGCGGCTCACCGTGCCCCCGCTGGTGAGCCCGGCCAGGAGCGCCCCGGCCATGTTGCCCAGCAGCACCACTCCCAGCACCGCCGCGCTCAAGTCCAGGCGTTCTTGCTCGGCGGGGATGCGCGAGATCCAAGTTCCGGTGGCGAACCCGTGCAGCACGAAATAAGCTGAAATGGCGACTCGAGAATGAAAAAGGCCGCGGTCCACCGGCATGAGGCGAGTATATCCCCGCCCAGCCGTACCTATCGGAACTATTTCAGCGCCCGGTCCTTCGCAACAGCCTTGAATACCGGGGTGCGCCGCGGCATGCCGGACCGTCCCGCCGCTCAGTCAACCTGAGGTTTTCTCTAATGACTGCTGGGCTGCACCCTGTAACCTGTAGGGAGATGCTTTCTTGGCGCGACGCCCTGGATATTCTGGCGGTAGCCACCCTGTTTTATTACGTGTACCGCTTGATTGCCGAAACCCGGGCCATCAACTTGGTGCGGGGGGTATTGGTGTATCTGCTGGTGTGGTTCGCCGCGAGCCAACTCGGGCTGGGCAGCCTGGCCTGGATCTTGGGCAACGCCGCCACCCTGGGGGCTTTCGGGCTGATCGTGGTGTTTCAGCCCGAGCTGCGGGGGGCCTTGGAGCGTATCGGGCGGGGGCGGTTCCAGCGCCCGACCCTGGCCGAGTCCAGCCTGAGCGAGCTGGTGCGGGCCCTGGACCGCATGAGCGCCCGCCGCCACGGAGCCCTCATCGCGCTCGAGCGGCGCACCCCCTTGGGCGACTACGCCAGCAGCGGCGAGATCGTCAACGCCCGACTTTCGGCGCGTTTCCTGGAGAGCATCTTCGCCCCTACCAGCCCGCTGCACGACGGGGGGGTGATCGTGCGGGGGGATCAGGTGGTGGCGGCGGGGTGCATCTTCCCCTTGAGCGACCGGGTGGAGAAGTACATGGGGACCCGCCACCGGGCGGCGTTGGGCCTCTCCGAGCAGACCGACGCCCTGGTGATCGTGGTGAGCGAGGAGCGGGGGACCATCCGGGTAGCCGAGGGAGGGCAGCTCTCGCCGCCCTTGCAGCCCAGGGATGTGCGCGAGCGCATCCTCGAGGAGATCGGGGTATGAGCCAGACCCTCCTTAGGTGCTCCAGCGGCTTTCCGCTCTATCGAAGGGGAGGGGCCTGGTGATCCGCCGCCTGTTGGGCAACCTCCCGGAAAAGCTGCTGGCCTTGCTGGCGGCGGGGCTGGTATGGTACCAGCTCCAGGCCTCCGAGCCCATCGCTGAGCGCACCCTGACCCGGCCCCTCCAGGTGCTGGGGGTGCGGCAGGGGCAGAGCGTCTCGGGGTTGCCCCAGACCGTAGAACTGCGCTTGCGCGGCCCGGCCCGGCTGATCGAGGGGAACAATCTGGGCACCGTGAACGCCTACATCGACCTCTCCGGGGTGGGCGAGGGCGCCTTTGTCCGCAACGTGCAGGTCGGGCTTCCGGCGGGAGCCCGCCTGGTTGCGGTGGAACCGGGGCGGGTGGAGGGGAGGCTCGAGGCGGTGGTGAGCAAGCGTCTCCCGGTGGAGATCCAAAGCCCCGGGCGCTGGCTCCGCTTCGAACCGACCAGCGTGCAGGCCATCGGCCCACGGGGGCTGGTGGACCAGGCGGTGCGAGCCGTGGGGGTGGACGTGGGGGGCGATCAGGTGCGGCTTTTCCCGGTGGACGCCTCGGGGGAACCGCTGGAGAGCTTAGCCCTCAACCCCGGCCAGGTGCGGGTCATCGGGCGGGAAACCATCCAGGCCCAGAAAACCGTGCCCCTGGTGCTGGCCGAGCCGCCCGCAAGCTTGCGGGTACTCGAGGCCCGCATCCCCGGCAGTGTGACCCTGGTGGGTCCGGTGGCGGCGCTCGAGGGCATCACCCAGGTGCGCGCCACCCCCGAGTGGCGCACCGGAACCTACGCCTCGCCCTTGCAACTGCAACTCCCCGACGGAGTGCGGGTGACGGCCCCGGTGCAGGGGAGCTTCCGGGTGGCGGTGCGATGAGGTCGAAAGCTGGGAGCGAATAGGGAGGAGGGGAACAAGAGAGGGTCACCGCTCTTTTTCCCCGCCTTTCTTTTACCTCCGGCTTCCTGCCTCCTGCCACCTTTAAGGCCTTGGCCCTAGCTAGAATATTCACGATGATTTACCCGATCCGACTCTATGGCGACCCGGTGTTGCGCAAACGGGCTAGCTCGGTCAAGGATTTCTCGGAGATTCCCCAGGTAGCCGAGAATATGTTCGAGACGATGTTCGAGGCCAGGGGGGTGGGCCTGGCAGCCCCCCAGGTGGGCCGCTTGGACCGCCTTTTCGTCTTCGCCGAGTACGTGGACACCGAGGACGAGGAGGGCGAAGAGACCGACCTCAAAACCCGGGTCAAGAACCAGTGGGTGATGGTCAACCCGGTCATCACCTACCGCGCAGGCAAACAGATCGGCACCGAGGGTTGTCTCTCGATTCCCGGCCTCTACTCTGACGACGTGCCCCGCGACCTCCAGATCCGGGTGGAATACCAGGACGAGCGGGGTGAGAAGAAAACCCAGGAGTTCGAGGGCTATTTGGCGGTGGTGGTCCAGCACGAACTCGACCACCTCGACGGCACCCTTTTCTTCGAGCGATTGCCCAAAGACCTCAAGGCGGATTTCCTCGAGGAGCACCGCAAGGAACTGGCCGACATGCAGCGCCGGGCCAAGGCATTTCTAAAAGAGCTGAAGGCCAAACGCTAAACGCCTGGCCTGGTAGGGGCGCAAGGCTTTGCACCCAAACCTGGGAGACGAAGATGTCCGCATCAAAGATGTCCGCATCCAAACCCCGTCGTGTCGCCTTTTTTGGTTCCCCAGCCTGGGCGGTGCCGGTACTCGAGGCCCTGCACGACCAGCACCAGGTCGTGCTGGTCGTGACCCAGCCGGATAAGCCCGCCGGGCGCGGCCTGGTGCTGACCCCCCCAGCGGTCGCGCAGCGGGCCGAGCAACTCGGCTTGCGGGTCGAGAAGCCCAAGAAGCTACGGAACAATGCCGAGTTTTTAGAACTGGTCAATAACCTGAACTTGGACGTGGCGGTAACCGCCGCCTATGGCAAGATCTTGCCCGCCGATTTGCTCGAGGTCCCCCGCTTCGGCTTCCTCAACCTGCACCCCTCCGACTTGCCCAAGTACCGCGGCCCGGCCCCGGTGCAGTGGACGCTCATCAACGGCGACCCGGAGACCGCGGTATGTGTGATGCAGACCGACCCCGGCATGGACACCGGCCCGGTGGTGGCCCGCTGGCGCACAAGGGTGGGGCCGGACGAGGACGCGGTGGGGCTCGCCAACCGGCTACGTGAGCGGGGAACCCAACTCTTGCTGGAGGCCCTGCAAAACCTCGAGCACCTCCGCCCCGAGCCCCAGCCCACCGAGGGAACCCATGCCCCGATGCTCGAGAAAGAGGATGGCCGGGTGCGCTGGAGGGATTCCGCCCAGGCTATTTATAACCGCCATCGCGGGGTACAGCCCTGGCCGGGTTCGTGGTTTGAGCACGAGGGGAAGCGGGTCAAGGTGGTTTCCATGAGGCGGTCCGGGGTCCGGGGTTCGGGGTCCGCCGGAACCGTGCTCGAGATCACCTCGGATTCGGTCATCGTGGCGGCAGGCGAGGGCGCCATTGAACTGCTCGAGGTCCAGCCCGAGGGCAAGCGACCGATGCGAGCCGCCGACTGGGCGCGGGGGTATGGGGTCAAAGTTGGAACGCATTTAGCCTGAGCGGTATAAGACCTACCCCGCTAAACGCTTGGGGGGCAGGTTCGATCAGATCACGCCGGTTGGCACCAAGTACCAGTAAGCTTTGTTGAAGGCCATTTTCTCATAGTGATAGAGCCAGCTCGGCGCGGGCGGCTTGGGCGGGTTGTCGTAGTCGAAGGCCAGGATGCTGGCTTTCTCGTAGCCCGCTTCCAGGAAGCAGGTCACCTTGCCGTTATAGAGGGCATGTTTGGGGTCAACCGCGCGCCCTTGGATCTCGGCGGCGATGCGCTCGGCGATCACCGGGGCCTCGAAGTGGGCGGTGGAACCCGCCTTGGAAATGGGCAGGTTGGTGGTGTCGCCCAGCGCGTAGATGTTGGGGTGATCCTTGACCTGGAGGGTGGTGCGGTCGGTGTAGACCCAGCCCTGGGCATCGGCGATGGGCGAGCCCTCGAGGAACTTGGCCCCCCGGTGCGGCGGGATCATCACCAGCAGGTCGTAGGGAAGCTCGCTGCCTTCCAGGCTGATGGCGAGCTTTTTCTCGGGGTCCACTGACTCGAGGTTGAAGAAGGTCTCGATCCCCACCCCGCGCTCCTTGAGTAGCGGCTCGGCGATCTCGGCCACGCTCTCGATGGAGAAGACGCGGTTGATGGGGTAGGTGTAGGTGATCTCGGTCTTATCGCGCAGGCCCCGCCGGGTCAGGTACTCCTCGAGGAGGAAGGTGAACTCGAGGGGAGCCACCGGGCACTTGTGCGGCAGCCCGCCAACCCCCACTATGATCCTGCCCCCCTGCCACTCTTCCAGCGCGGCGTGGAGCTTCCAGGCGGCTTCCTCGGTGTAGAAGTGGTGAGCGCCCTCGGCCAGCCCTGGCACGTCCTGGGGGGTCACCCGCGATCCGGTGGCGATCACCAGATAGTCGTAGTGCAGGGTGTTGCCCCCCGCGAGGGTTACTGCCTGGGCCTGCGGGTCGAGGCGGCACACCTTGCCGATCTCGAGCCGGATGCGTTTATTGAGCAGCGACTTGAGGCTCCTCGAGAGGCTGCGTGGGTCTTGCCAGCCGAAGGGGACGTACAGCCAACCGGGTTGGTACAAGTGGCGGCTCGAGGCGCTCACCAGCGTGATTTCGGCCTCGTCTTTGAGCTTTTTCGCCAGCAGGTTGGCGATGAGCGTGCCACCGGTCCCACCTCCTAACACCAGGATTTGTTTCATCTTCCCTCTCCTTAAGGGGCCGGGTACGACGCCCCCGTGCAGGACGAGAAAGCCGATCTCAAAAGAACACTCACCTCGCTCGCAGCCCCACCCGGCCCAAAGCCACTAAGCCTCCATCTGGCGCACGGCGCTAGGGGGAGGAAACGTTTAGTGGGTCTTGCGCACGATGAAGCGCTTGACCTCGCCCCCCGCGTCCTCCATCCCCAAAAACTCGTGGTTGGCCTTGGCGATCCAGGCCGGGATGTCCTTGATCGAGCCGGGGTCGCCGGAGAGTACTGCGATCACGTCACCCACGCTCGCGGCCTTGACCGCGCGGATGAGTTCCATCAGGGGGCCGGGGCAGAAGCTGCCGCGGGCGTCGATCTCTTTGCTGATTTGGATGGGGCTGACCATAGATTCCTCCAGGGTTTCTTGCAAGCGGGGTGGGGTTAGATGAAGAGGGTCTGCGCGCCTTCGGCTTCCTTTATGAAGTAGGCCACACCCACCACGTCTTCGACGATGGGCTCAAGGTCTTCTTTCTTGAGGTCGAACATATCCATGGTGGCGCTACAGGCGTAGAAGTGGACGTTACCCACCTCCCTAGCATCTTGAAAGTTCTTCATCCAGTGGGGGATGTGCTTGGCCTGCATGGTTTGGCTCAACATGCCCTCCATACCCTTGAACTCGTTGGGCATCACCAGCGGGGCTTGCTCATAGCCCTTCTTGAAGGCCATGAGCCCGCCGAAGGTGAGGAACACCGTCACGTCCTTGCCCATCGCCGCTGCCCCCGCGGTGAGTATGGAGGCCGCCATCAGCTTGTCGGTGGTGCCGCTCTCGACGATCATTGCCAGTTTCTCGGACATAATGCTCCTTTCGTTGCCCCTGTTGTACTCCTATACCCCCGGTACGTATGTCCTAGATCCGACAAGCCTGTTCCTAAGGGCTAACTTGGGATCCTCTTGGCTTCGGGCATGTTTGGCCTCGAGCCCGGCCAGAACGGCAAATGGCCCGGAAAAATATGGGGGGTATAGGGGGAACGATAAGGTGAGCAGGGTCGCGGCCTGGGGCGGAAAAGCGGGGCTCGAGGGTTCAGGACAAACGCACCTTCAATTCAGGGAAGCATCGGCCCTAACCTAAAACCCAAGTGGGTTTAGGGGGTGGGGTATGACCGATAAACCGATTCTGATCGCTTACGCGACCCGCACCGGCACCACCCGGGAAATCGCCGAGGCCCTGGGCGCCGGGCTGGCCCGCAAGGGGGCTCAGGTCGAGGTCAAGCGCATGGAGGACGTGGACGACCTGGGCGGCTACGTGGCGGTGATCCTGGGGAGCGCGGTGCGCGAGGAGATGTGGCTGCCCGAGGCCATGGAGTTCGTGCGGCACCACCAGGAGGAACTGCAGAAGATCCCGGTGTTCTACTACGTGGTGGCCATGACCCTGGCTGAGGATACCCCCGAGCACGCCCAGGAGGTGCTGGGGTATCTGCGCCCGGTGCGGGCTCTGGTCGAGCCGGTGGACATCGGCCTGTTCGCCGGGGCCTTGGACAAGGGCAAGCTCTCCCCGATGATCCGGCTGATGTTGACCAAAAAGGGTTTCCCCGACGGCGACTGGGACGCGGTGCGGGCCTGGGGCGAGCGGGTTTGGCAACTGCTGCGGCAGGAAGAGGTGAGTGGGCTCTGAAGGCTAAAAACAAGGTCGTACGTCGAAACCCCTTCCGCAGAAGAGAAGCACATCCCTCCCTCCTCGTAGAAGAGGCTCGCAGACACACCACGGTGCATCCCTATGTTCTCGCCGCAGGCTCGAGCGGGGCGCGGGCTTCTGGGCGGACCTGATGACCGGCCACGACGCCCAGACCCGGCAGGCCCGCTCCCGGCTGCGCCTGTGGCAGAACCCCACCCCGGTGCTGGTGGTGCAGGGGGAGTGCGACTACGAGGTAGCCGAAGAGTACCGGCGCACCTTCGCCAACGCCACCCTGATCCCCCGGAAGGGGGCGGGTCACCTGATCTCGCTCGAGCGATTTACACCTAGAGGCTTTTATGCATGATGCACGAGCGGTCTCCTCGAAAGCGGCTCCCTCCATCCCACGGCGCGTCTTGGTAAAGCGAGGTAGGTGCATGACCATCCTTATCGGTATCCTCGCGGCCCTCCTCTTGCTGGGCTGGCTGGGCCTGCGGGTGCAGCCCGCTCCCTTCCCGAGTTTTCCTGAAACCACGGCGCGGCTCGGGACCATCCCCCTGCCCCAGGGCCTACCTGCCCCCGTCGAGCGCTTTTACCGCAATCTCTACGGCGACCAAATCCCCGTCCTCACCTCGCTGGTCGTGACCGGGCGGGCCACCATCCAGCCCATCCCCGGCGGTCCCCGCTTCCCGGCCCGGTTCCGCTTCACCCACGAGGCAGGGAAAAACTACCGCCACTACATCGAAGCGACATTCTTCGGCTTTCCCATCCTGCGGGTCAACGAAAGCTATCTCGACGGCAAGAGCCGCCAGGAGATGCCCTGGGGAACCGTAGATAACGCGCCCAAGGCCAACCAGGCCGCCAACTTAGGGATGTGGGCCGAGCTGATGTCGGCCCCCTCGGTCTACCTCACCGACCCCCGGGTGCGCTGGGAACCGGTAGACGACCAGACCGCCCTGCTGGTGGTGCCCTTCGGCGGGGCTTGGGAGCGCTTCGTGGTGCGTTTCGACCCCCAGACCGGGCTCGCCCGGTGGATGGAGGTCATGCGCTACCGAGATGCCGATGAGAAGGCCCAGAAGATTCTCTGGATCACCGAGTCGCTGCCGGGGAAGACCATCAACGTCTACGGCGCGATGCTCCCGGCGGTGGGGGCGGCCACCTGGCTCGACGTGGGCAAACCCTGGGCGTTTTTCAGCAGCGAGGAGATCGTCTATAACGCGGACGTCAAGGAATACCTGTGGGCTCGAGGGCTGTAGCGCCGAGTGCCCCGGCCTCACACCGAGACTCGGCCAGGGAGGACACAATAGCTTATGAAACGCATCGCGGTACTCACCAGCGGGGGCGACGCCCCCGGCATGAACGCGGCCATCCGGGCGGTGGTGCGGGGCGGGTTGGACCAGGGCTGGGAGGTCTTCGGGGTACGCCAGGGGTATGCCGGGCTGATCGCGGGCGAGATGAACTCGCTCTCGGCCCGCGACGTGGGCGGCATCATCCAGCAGGGCGGGACCATGCTGGGCAGCGCCCGCAGCCTGGAATTCAAAACCGAGGAAGGGCGCAAGCTGGCCCTGGCCAACCTCGAGGCCAAAGGGATCGAGGCGCTGGTGGTGATCGGCGGGAACGGTTCACAGACCGGGGCCTTTGCGCTCTCGCGGATGGGTTTCCCGGTGGTGGGGGTGGCTTCCACCATCGACAACGACCTCTACGGCTCGGAGATCACCATCGGGGTGGACACCGCCCTCAACATCGCCCTGGAAGCCATTGATCGGCTCAAAACGACGGCTTCGAGCCACCGCCGGGCCTTCTTGGTGGAGGTGATGGGCCGCGACTGTGGCTATCTGGCCCTGATGTCGGGGCTCGCCGGGGGGGCCGAGGTGGTGGTCGTTCCCGAGGTGGATACCCCCCCCGAGGAGGTTGCCGCGCGGCTCCGCGCCGCCTACGAGCGGGGCAAGGCCCACGCCATCGCGGTGGTGGCGGAGGGGGCCCGCTATGGCGCTGAGGAACTGATGGCTTACTTCCGCGAGCACCAGGCCCGGCTGGGCTTCGACTTGCGCAGCACCATCCTGGGCCACGTCCAGCGGGGCGGGATCCCCGGGGCGTTCGACCGCCTGCTGGCGACCCGGCTGGGCTTCGGGGCGATCACCCGGTTAGCGAGGGGCCAGCACGGCATCCTGGTGGGCTTGCTCAAAGGCGAGATCAGCAGCACCCCCTTGAGCGAGGTGGTGACGGGCAAGAAGCCTTTGGATGCTAGCTTGCTCGAGATGGCCTGGGTATTGGCCAAGTAGCTTCAAGCGGGGAAACCGGGCCGGACCCAAATGCCGCTCCTGGGGTCAATCCGGCAGGCCAGCCATACCAGCATCTCGGCGATGTGTTGGCGCAAGGATTTGGCCTCGAGCCGACGTGCCCCTTCCGCTTCGGCCTGGTAAGCCTCCCAGGGTTCGATCAGCCCCAGGCGGACATAGTGACGCACCGTCGAGACCGGCAGGTTTACCATTTTGGCGAAGCCCCGATACTGACCCCTCGGGGCTAAAAAAACGCTCGAGCCCTCTCCTCCGAACCGGCCAGGGCTAAGACGGCCTGTCTGAACCCTTTGTCTCGTTCAAACTCTTTGGCCTGCTCTCGGGTGAAGTGCTCGAACCTGGCCCTGGAAAGCTTGGGAAGCGGAGCTTTGTCGGGTGCCATGTTTGACCTCGAGCCCCATTAGGCTATGTGAAGTTGACTTCACGTCAAGCCCCTGGGTTATAAGGTGATTTCTACGCCGTGCAAAAAGCGCTCAGTGGTGATGAACTTGTCATACTAAACGTAGCGTAAGCAGAGTGATCTCACACGCGCGTCACAGAACTCCTTTCGCGGATGCCCCGCATTTCAATGCGGGGAGATGTTTCTTTCGGCGCAAGCCGTGGAAGCGGAAGCCGGGCGAAGCCCGGTGTTGCACGTACATCCGCCGATGTGCAATAATTTATTCATGCACAGGGCAGAAACCGTCGTGCTCAAACTGCGCTCCCCCGGAAGCGCCAAGCGAGTCTGGCTCGACCAGACCGCCGAACGCTTCCGCCAAGGGGTGCAGTTGGGGCTCGATGTTGCCCTCAGCGCCAAAACTGCCAGCAGGGGGAAAATCCATGCTGCCACCTATGCCTCTATTCGCGCCTTGGGTCTGCCTTCCGACTACTGCCGCATGGCCGTCAACCAGGCCGTTCAGCTTGCACGGAGCCATTTCGGGTCGAGAAAGAGCAAGCGGAAAGCGGGAAAACCCACTGTGGTTCGTAGCCAAGGCATTGGGTTGGGGGTGAATGCCTACCAAGTTGTGGGCACGACCCTCCGAGTCTCTACCGGGAACAGGGGCGAATACCTCTGGCTTCCCCTGTGCGTCCCCGCCCAATGGCGGGACAGGCTGCAATACGTCAAAGGCGATGCCCGGCTGTTCAAGCGGGGTAGCGACTGGTTTGTGATGCTGCCCCTCAAAATGCCCACCACCCCTACCGTCTGTGACGGCGACGGCGAGACCGTCATCGGGGTTGACCTGGGCATCGTTCGGTTGGCAACAGCCAAGCATCCCCAAGGCGTGTTTGTGGTCAACGGCAAGCCCATCCGCCACCGCCGGGAGCGATTCGCTTCCCTGCGCCAGCGTCTCCAGCGCCACCGCCGTATTGACCGAGTGAAGGCCCAGCGCGGCAAAGAAAGGCGCTGGATGACCGACCTCAACCACAAGGTCAGCCGACAACTGGTAGACCTGGCCGCTCGGTATCCCAATCCCGTTCTGGCTTTCGAGCAACTGGACGGCATTCGGGATAGGGTGCGGGGCAGCGCACGCTTCAACCGCATGATGGCGACTTGGGCATTTCGACAACTGGCCGACTTTGTGCGGTACAAGGCTGAGCGAGCGGGCGTTCGGGTCATGTTCGTTGACCCCCGCAAGACCAGCCGCACCTGCCCGAAGTGCGGCCATGCCACCCGAGCCAACCGAACCACGCAGGCCAACTTCCGATGTGTGGCCTGCGGCTACCACGCCAATGCGGACGTGGTGGCGAGCATCAACATCGCTGGCGTGGCGGCTGGACTGCTGCGCCAAGGGCCGCCTGACATGGCCCGTCTGGGGCAACCCAGACAGGCTTCTCCCGTTGGGGAGGGGCTGGATGGAGTAAAGGTGTGGGCTCGGACTACGTGTTCGCTTCGCGAAGCAACGGCTCATGCAGACTCCAACCTCGAAAGTTCCGTGTAGGAACCCCCGTTCTTCAGTCCGGGGAGGATGTCAGTCGTTCCCCACTTGAGAAAAAACCGGTTTTTGTGCCCGAGCAGTCTGTGGTGTCCACCCGCAGGAGAGATTCCTCGCAAGCTCGGAATGACAAGGGTTGGGTGGACAAAGTCGAGACTTTACGTGTGTGTTGGGCGAAAGGCGCGGTAGAATCGAGCATCCAATTATATCCGAGCCCGTGATCCCCCTTCGCACCACGGTCATCGGCAGCCTGCCCTTTCCCGGCTGGCTCGAGTTCGCCGCTCAGCACCTCGAGCAGTTCGGCCCCGCCGACCAGGCCGAGGCCCAGGACGACGCGGTGAAGGCGGCCATCCACGACCAGATCGAGGCCGGGCTGGACGTGATCACCGACGGCGAGCAGACCCGCCTGGACTTCAACCTGTCGTTTTACGGGGTTTTGCGGGGGCTCGAGCTGGAGAACCTCCCCGAGCGGCGCTTCGGGCCGCCCGCGCACGACCAGCGCGGCAAGCACAAGGTGGTGGGGGAGATCACCGCCCCAAAGGGTTTGGGAGCGGTGGAGGAGTTCCGGCGGCTCGTGCGCCTGGCTCCGAGCGGCCCCATCCTCAAGGCCAGCGTGCCCGGCCCCTACACCCTCTCCGGGCGGCTCCTGCCGAGCGAGCAATACCCCGACCGCTGGGCGCTCACCGAGGCGCTGGTTCCCATTGTTCGGGACGAACTGGCGGCACTGGTAGCGGCGGGCTGCCAGGAGATCACCGTGGACGAGCCCTCGATGAGCTGCTACGCCCACCGCGAAGACCCCGAGCGCTTCGTGGACATCTTCAACCGCACGGTGGGGCCGGTGGTGGGCAAGACCCGGCTCTCCGCCCACCTCTGTTTCGGCAACTACAAGGGGCGCTCGATTGCCCCCCGCCGCTACGCCCCGATGTTTCCGGCCTTCCTCGAGTTCCAGGTGGACGAGATGCACCTCGAGATGGCGAGCCGCGAATTTGCCGAGCTGGAAATCATCGGCAAGGTCGCCGAGCGCATGAGCGTGGCGGTGGGGGTGATTGATGTGAAGAATTATTACATCGAGACCCCCCAGGACGTGGCGGCTCGGGTGCGCGAATGTCTGAAATACGCCCCGCCCGAGCGGCTCTCCTTCGCCCCGGACTGCGGCCTCTCGCAAACCGCGCGTTGGGCCGCCCAGCGCAAGCTCAAAAATATGGTCGAGGGCGTGAAAGTGATCCGAAGAGAACAGGGGCTCGAGTGAGCCCCCTCGCAAGCCCGAGGGTTTTCGGGGCTAAGCTGAGGCCATGATCGAACCGATTTTATCCGACGACTCATTGCTGGCCGACATCGAAGCCGCCAAGTCCCAGCCCGAGGCCCTGCACGTGTGGTGGCTGGGGCAGAGTGGGTTTTTGCTGCAACACAGAGGAAAACACGTCCTTCTTGATCCCTATCTCTCGGATAGCCTCACCAGCAAGTACGCCGACAGCGACAAACCCCACGACCGCATGACCCGGATTCCGGTGGCCCCGGAACGGCTGGGTTTTGTGGACATCGTGACCTCCTCGCACGCCCACACCGACCACCTCGACCCCGGCACTTTGGGCCCGCTGGTGGCAACCAATCCGAGCCTGCTGATGGTCGTACCGGAGGCCGCTCGAGCCGTGGCGCGGGAGCGAACCGGGCTCTCGAGAGAGCAGATCGTGGGGATGGACGAGGGAGCCACCGCGGAGATGGCCGGGGTGCGGTTCACCGGGGTCGCCAGCGCCCACGAGGAACTCCAGACCGACACCGACGGTCATCACAAGTACCTCGGCTACGTCATCGAGTTCGGCCCCTGGCGCATCTACCATAGCGGGGATACCCTGCTTTACCAGGGGCTGGCGGAAAAGCTGCGCCCACACCAGGTTCACCTGGCCCTTCTGCCCATCAACGGGCGGGTTCCGGCTCGAGGGGTAGCGGGGAACCTCGACGGCCCAGAGGCTGCCCGGCTGGCCCACGCCATCGGAGCAGGTCTGGTAGTTCCCTGCCATTACGAGATGTTCACCTTCAACACCGCCTCGCCCGACCTCTTTGTGGCTGAAGCGGAGCGGCTGGGGCAGCCCTATCGGGTTTTGCGGGTTGGGGAGCGGTTGACGCTCGAGTAGCCAATTCTGTTAGCCCACCAGGGGCTTAGCCGGGTGGGTCTCCACAAAACCCGGGGATCGCTCGGTTGCCGCTGGGGGGTCGCTATGCTAGAATCCTATGCGCCAGCGGTATCGCTGGATAAACCTAAGGGCCGTTAGCTCAGTCCGGTAGAGCACTCGTCTCCAAAACGAGGTGTCGGAGGTTCGAATCCTTCACGGCCCGCCAGAAGTACCAGACACAAGTCTTTAGAAAATAATTTCAGCATCATAGCAATCGCGCTCTCGGGGCAGGCGCCTTGGAACTCCTCGGATTCGGCGAGCCCTACCGGCAACTCGGAGCGCTCGACCCGGACGAAGCCGAAGCGGGAGAAGTAGTCTTGGGCGGTGGTGGTCAGGAGGGAAACGCTCGAGGCCCCCCGTGCCGCCGCCAACTCGAGCATCTTCCTGGTCAGGTGGGCTCCGACCCCGAGCGAGCGGTAATTCGGGTCTACCGCTACCGAGCGCAAAAGCCCGGCCTCCCCATAGACTTCCAGCCCGGCGCAACCCACCACCGCGCCGTCCAGTGCCAGCACGAAGTTCCCGATGTGCTCCGAGACCCCGGCCAAAGGAAGGCGGGCATCCTCGAGCAGTCCCAGCACCGCCGGTAAATCTTCCCGGCTGGCGCCGCGAAACGACACCTCCCGGCTGGCGCCGCGAAACGACACCCCGCCACTCACCCCTCTGAAGCTAGCCACAGCAAGTTCCTTTTGCAACCGCCCCGACCTCGAGTTCGATCGGCGCGGGGGTGCAGCAACCCTGGGCTACGGCGCGGTCATTGGCTTTGCAGGTCACGCCGGGTTGAGCCAGCCGCACCACCAGATGCCCGGCTTCTTCCGCGATGCTCCCGATGTGATAGTGAATCGCCGGGATCTCGGCGTTGCCGTACTCGAAGCGGATCTCCGCATCGGCGCGAACCGGAACCGAGGCCGCCACGCGGTGGTAGATGCTCAAAAACTTCTTCACCGGCATGAACTCAGGAGCGTCTTTCGCGCCCGGCCCCATCAGTTGCACGATGGTCTCGCGCCAGAAGTTGGCCTGTCCGCCACAGTCCATGCTCTCGTAGGTGACATTCATCACCTCGGTGACGTGGTAGCCGGGCTGCAGCTGTTTCCCCGGCCCATACTCGAAGACCAGGGCTTTGTCGGGGTGGGCTTGGAGGGTCTCGAGAAACGTCCGGGTGTCCATAGCTTCTCCTTTCAAGCCAGGCAGCACTGTGGCTGGGCCTGGGGTTGGGGTTGGGGGCGGAAGGGCTCGAGCCAGGTTTTGAGGGCGCAGACCAAGCTTTCCCACTCGAGCCGGGCCCTATAAGCCTCCTGGCGCAACGCTGCCTGATGTTCCCGCACGGCTTGCCGCATCACGATCTCGTTCATACCCTTCCTCCTGTCTAGCGCCGCGAAACGACGCCACCTCAGATTGACAAACTTCGATGCATCGGGATAAAAAATTTACCCGCCGATGCGGGGCAGAAAAGCCCGGACCAGGGCGAAACCTCTAGGGTCAATGCGGTAGTACATCCACTTGCCGCGCTTCTCCCCGATCACCAGATTGGCCGAGATCAGACACTTCATGTGGTGGCTGACCGTGGGCTGGGAGAGCCCGGTCACCGACTCGAGGTCGCAGGCGCAGATCCCGTCCTGGGGGCCACAGCACTGGCCTATGTCCTGTTTGGCCAGGAAAGCCAAGATCTTGAGCCGGGCCTCGTCGGCAAGCGCCTTGAAGACCCACGCGGCGGCCTCGAGCTGGACTTCATCGCGAAACGATGCCCCAGAGTTCGTCATAGGCAACGGGGCGATAGGCTCGACTACGGCTTCCATACCTAAAGCCTAGTAAACATATTGAAAAATGTCAATATGTCATCCGCGGCGGAACTGCCCGAGGCTGGTCTCGAGCAGGGGGAATTCTCCGTGTTCGAGCTTATCCATCAGGGTTTTGGCCTCACGCCAGGCCAGGTCGTGCTGGTCTGGGCTGATCGCTCCTTCGGTCAGGGCGCGCTCGAGGTCTTCGCGGTCAATCAGCTCGAAACGCCCGTCGGGCAGACCGATGAGATCCAAATACAGGTCGTCCCACCAGGGGACGCCGCGCTCGTCTACACCGTGCCCTTGGCAGATGTCGAAGTACCACTGTTGAAGCCCCCCTCGAGCATCGAACATCGCGGTCAGGGTGTGGTGAGTACCGCTGGGGAAATATTGCATCCAGATATAGCCGCTGTCCGCCACGCAGATGCGCTCGCCGCAACAAGAAACCCAGAGGGGAGGGGAGACCTCGAGCAGTTCGAGCCGGGTCACGTACCCTTCGAAGCGGGACTCGCTGACCTCGAGCACAACCGTTTACGCTTGACCCTGGGCCAAGGTTCGCGGTCTTGCGCTTCATGGTGTCCTGCCGGCTGCGCTCATCGGGGCAACCCCTCACACCCAGCTCACCGCGCCGAAGGTGTCTTCGCGGCGTGGGCTGGTGGAGAACATCACCACCGGGGTCTGGGTATATTCCTCGATCAAATCGATCAGCCGCAGGACGCTTTTGGGCAGGGCCTCGCGGGTGGAGATCCCGGCCAGTTCGCCCCAGCCCTGGAGTTCCTCGTAGCGTACCGTGCCGTCGGCGCGGTGCTCGATCCCCACTTTGATCTCGGGGAAGCCGCTCAGGATATCGAGCTTGGTGAGCACGATCCCGTCGAAGCCGTTGACCTCGCAGGCGTACTTGAGGAGCACCAGGTCGAGCCAGCCGGTGCGCCGGGGCCGCCCGGTGGTCACCCCGAACTCGCCCCCCTTCTGCCGCAAAAACTCGGCCTCGGCTTCGGGAAGCTCGGTGGGGAAGGGGCCGTTACCCACGCGGGTGGCGTAGGCTTTGGCTACCCCGTAGACCTTGTTGATGGCCTTGTGATTGACCCCGGCCCCCACCAGGATCCCGCCCACGGTGGGGTGCGAGCTGGTCACGTAAGGATAATCCCCGTAGTTGAGGTCGAGGAGGGTAGCCTGGGCCCCCTCGAAGAGCACCTTCTTGCCGTGCTTGATGGCCTCGCGGAGCAGATGCCCGGTGTCCGCGATAAAAGGAGCCAGGATATCGCGCATCCGGCGGAGGTCGGCCAGGGCTTTTTCGCGGGTGTCCCAGCCCGCTTCCTTGGTCGAGTTGGGTTTCTCGGTCAGCAGGGTCTCGACCCGCTCGGCGAGCACCGCGTCGCTCAGCAGGTCCCCGGCCCGGATGCCCACCCGCCGGGCTCGGTCGGAGTAGGCCGGGCCGATGCCGCGCTTGGTGGTGCCCACGAAGTTGTTGCGGCTCTCCACCGCCTTGTGGTGGGGCAGCACCAGATGGGCCTTGTCGGAGACCAGGATTTTGGGCTCGAGCCCCTCCCCGCGAATGTTGGCTAGCTCCTCGGCGAAGCGGAAGGCATCGATCACCATCCCGTCCCCCAAAACGTTGGTGGCCTGCGGGTGGATGACCCCGGTGGGTAGCAGGTTCAGCTTGAAGGTCTGGCCCTGGGCCACCACGGTGTGGCCCGCGTTGGCCCCGCCCTGGTAGCGCACCACGAAGTCGGCGTTTTCCGCGAGGGCATCGGTGACCTTGCCCTTGCCCTCGTCACCCCACTGGGCTCCAATGATCGCGATCCCCGGCATACGGGCCTAGTCTAAAGCATGGAAGCGCTGGCTATGCTCGAGCTACGCGAGGCCCATCTGACACCGACCCCAAAATTGTCGAGATGCAGCTCGAGCTGTTTCGTCCAAGCGGTCCGGCCAGACCCTTTGCGCTGATGGCGAGCTAATCAATGTTGATGCAAACTGCCTGGCGTCGGATTTCCCAGCCAACGAAGAGTGAGCCTGAAGCAAGGCTCGGGTGGGTGTCTTGGGGTTTTGGCTCGAGGCGACACTTATCTTTTCTTCGAGACTCTTAGACAAACCTAGCAATAGATATAGCAAGCTGCACCGCGTGCTGTAGCTAACACCTACGGTTAAGCCGCTCGAGGATAGTGCTAGTCGGAGGGACTAGATGAAAAGTTTGCGTCTCCTGTTTCTAAGCTCTGTGACGGCATTGGTGTTGGCGGCTTGCGGAGGCGGCGGGGGTAGTTCGGCGAGTGCTACGGGTACTTGGCAGGGAACCCTGACCAACACGGCGAACAACGCCACCCTGGACTTTGTCGCCAAGCTGACCGATAACAACGGGACCATCACCGGCACCCTTTCGGGAGATATTCAGATCAACGTCACCGGGACCCGCAATGGCAACAACTTGACCTTTGGGGCATCCGACCAGTCCGGTAGTATCCAGGTATCCGGGACGGTCAACGGAAATAGCTTTAACGGCACGTTTAGTCTCAGCATTACCGGGCAGGGGTCGGCTTCGGGTTCGGCGACCATGACCCGCACCTCGACCGCCACCGGCTTTTCTAGCCCTAACTCCAGCGCAAGCGTTCAGGGCTTTTCCCGGCTGCTCGAGTGATTTTCCAGTGATTTTCCTATTACGAAGCTTGCAAGCTTTTTAGTGAGACCCCACGCCCTCGTCCTCGGCGTTGAAGGCGGTCAAGAGGCAGCGGATGACTCCGTAGCTGTAGCGCTCGCCCAGCGCTTCGTAGAGCGGTTTGAGCCGAGTCCGATCCTCGCCGCTCAAGCCCATCCAGACCCGGTGGATAGCCTCGAGTTCGGCGGGTTTGAGCCGGGTGGCCTCCTCCAGGGTGAGCCTCCCCCGTGCGATCAGTTGGGCCAGGTGATTCTCGACCGTATTCGGCTTGAGCCCGCGAATCTTGGCGATCTCGGCGGGGGAGTAGCCCTTCAGCACCAGGCCGTGGGTGAGCTCGTAGGTATCTTCGTCTAGGCTATCGCCGCGAAAATAGGTCTCCAGCACGATGGGCTCCTGCTCGGGAGCATCCCCCCGGTGCTCCTGGATGACCCGCAGGAAGGCTTCGCCATAGCGCTCGAGCTTCCGCCCCCCCACCCCGGAGATGCGGCCCAGGCTCTGCAAGCTCCCCGGCTTGACCTCGGCCATCTCGCGCAGGGTGCTGTCGTGGAAGATCACGTAGGCCGGGACGTTCTGCTCCTTGGCGAGCTCCGAGCGCAGGGCCCGCAAAGCAGCGAAAAGCGGGCTCTCGGCGGCTTCGGCGGCTACTCGAGCCTTGCGCCCTCGAGCAACCTTGGGGATGTCCTGGCGCAGCTCGAGGCGCTCCTGCCCCTTCAGCACGGGTGCGGCCTTGGGGGTGAGCCGTAGCGAGCCGTAGCCCTCGTCGTCGGTGCTCAGGTAGCCACCGCCCACCAGTTGCCGCACCAGCGAGCGCCACTGCTTGTGGTCCAGCTCGGTTCCGATCCCGAAGGTGCTCAAGGTTTGGTGGTTCTGCTGCAAGACCTTGGGCGTGGCCTTGCCCAGCAGGATGTCGATCAGGTGCCCCGCCCCGAAGCGCTGGCCGGTGCGCACCGCCGTGGAGAGGAGCTTCTGTGCCGGGATGGTCGCGTCGTAGGTCTGGACCGGCTCCAGGCACACGTCGCAGTTCCCGCAGGGCTCGCTTTTCTCGCCGAAGTAATCCAGCAACAACTGCCGCCGACAGCGGGCGCTTTCGCAGTAGCCGATGAGCTTCTCGAGCCGCTGGTTTTCGAGTCGCTTAAATTGCGGGTCGGCCTCGGACATCTCCACCAACCGCCGCACCATCACCGCGTCCTGCAGCCCGTAAGTCATGAAGGCGTTGGCCGGGAGCCCGTCGCGCCCGGCCCGGCCCGTTTCCTGGTAGTAGCCCTCGAGGCTCTTGGGCAAGTCCAGATGGGCCACGAAGCGCACGTCGGGTTTGTCAATCCCCATCCCGAAGGCGATGGTCGCCACCATCACCAGCCCTTCCTCGCGCAAAAAACGTTCCTGGTGGAGTTCACGGGTGGCGGCCTCGAGCCCGGCGTGGTAGGGCAAGGCCCTGACCCCGTGCTTTTGCAGCCAAAAGGCGGTGTCGTCCACCTTCTTGCGCGAGAGGCAGTAGACGATGCCCGCATCCCCCTGGTGGTTGACGCGGTAGAACTCGAGGAACTGCTGCTTGGCGTTCTCCTTGGGCACCACCGTGTAGCGGATGTTGGGCCGATCAAAAGACGAGACGAACTGCGGAGCCCCCTGCAAGCGCAACTGCTCGACCATCTCCCGCCGGGTGAGGGCGTCGGCGGTGGCGGTGAGGGCCATGCGCGGCACACCGGGGAAGCGCTCGGCCAGGAGGGAGAGCTGCAAGTATTCGGGGCGGAAGTCGTGACCCCACCTCGAGACGCAGTGGGCCTCGTCAATGGCGAAGAGGGCCAGCGGGACGCGCTCTAAGAGTTCCAGGAAGTTGGGCATGAGCAGGCGCTCGGGGGCTACGTAGAGCAAATCGAGGCCGCCACGCAGGAGTTGGCTTTCCACGGCTCGAGCCTGCACGGGCGAGAGCGAGGAGTTCAAGAATGCCGCCCGCACCCCGGCCTGCAACAAGGCGTCCACCTGGTCTTTCATCAGGGCGATGAGCGGCGAGACCACGATCCCCACCCCGTCGCGCAGGATCGCCGGGATCTGATAACACACCGACTTCCCGCCGCCCGTCGGCATCAGCACCAGCGCGTCGCCACCCTTCAGGACTTGTTCGATGATCGCGGCCTGCTGGCCACGAAACTCGCTGTAACCGAATACGTTTTGCAACACCTCGAGCGCCGACTTCACCGCCCCATTCTGCCATAGACGTATCGGGTCGAATGGGATTTTGGACGCCCTGGACAAAGCCTAGGAATTCTCCTCGGACACCTCGGGAATGTTGAGCCCGGCGTAGATTTGCTCGAGGGGAATTCTCTCCTCGAGCCAGGGAATCTCTATCTTGCCGGTGTTGGCCCGCTCGCTCCAGACCAGGTTCCAGCGGGTTTTCTGGTAAATTTCGACGCGCTTTTCTTCCTGTGAAACCAGTACGTAAGTCTTGAGCATAGGGATTTTGAAGTAAGCCCCGAGCTTCTCCCGGCGGTCTTTTTCGGCGGTCGAGGGGGACAGCACCTCGGGGGATGAAACAAGCTTGGTGAATTTCGTAAGTGTTGGACTCCTCGGCGCAGCTCACGACCACGTCCGGGTAATAGTAGCGGTTGAGCGTTTTGACCCAGGTTCGGACGTTGTGAAAGGCATAGCGGCAGCCTTTGGCTTTGG
>DASTSL010000011.1:0-9012 GCA_035760705.1 Meiothermus sp.
CGAGCGGGTGGTGGACATCTACATCGGTCGGTTGCGCAAAAAGCTCCTCACCGAGTCGGAGCGGCTCGAGACGGTGTGGGGTCAGGGCTACCGGCTCAGGAGCGATTAGCGCGGTCTTGCCATACTTCTTGACAGATCAGCCCCAAGGAACGCCATAGGGGCAGCGGTCCCCCCGCAAAGCGCTCTATCCCCTATAGCCGGCTTCACAAAAAATGAACCGGTGGAGGGGCGGCCAGGCCTCAGGTGGCCATGACCGGATTGAAAATGGCTCTAATCCTTCTTTAGCACCACAACTGCTCGTCCGGATGGCCGCAAACCCTGGTCGAATGTAACCAGGGTAGCCTTATGCTGCTCCGCCAGAGCCGCCAGATATACATTGGTCGTCATAGCCATGCAGCTCGCTCCACACGGAGAGTTTAGCCGGGGGCAAGTTTTCGCTTAAGTACCGATGCTCGGTATGAGCAACGAGTTGTTGCAGCAAGTCGTGCGCGACCTCCATCGAGGTCTCCGCACCCGAAATGGCTGAATTGGCAGAGATCCGCAAAAACCCAAGTTGGGTCAGAGCACAGCTGAGCCAGGAGCCGGTTCGCTCTTGGGCGAACCAGCGTTTGGCCCGGTCGTGGTAGGGATGATGACTCCATACCAGCGCAATCAACAGTTGATATCGGGTAGATGAACCTATAAACCCTCCTCTTCCAGAAACCGCTGGATCAGCTCGGGGTTCATAGGTGGGGTTCCTGGAGGCATCTGCATGAGCGGCAATCCATCTTTATCTTTGATGAGTTGGGGCTTGGGAAAACTTTGCCGGAGTAACCTCGAGACGGCCTTTCCTAAAGTCTCACCCGTACTTCGCGCGATGGCCTGTAGCTTCTCGTATACGTCATCATCGAGGGTCAGCGTATTGCGCTTCATACCCATAGCGTGTTGAGCAAAAACAGGGGCGAATTTTGCTATGATTCATCTACCGCATGATCAGCCCCTGGATTGACCTCGAAGTAAAAAGGCTGCGCTTCGCCCGAGCGATCATCGCGGCGGGGAAGTAGCGCAGACCTGCTGTTCGTGGCCGATCCAGACCTAAAGCCAATCAATCCGCACGCGAAAGGATGCTCATGCCCGAGCTTCATCCCGAGCTTTACGTCCACCCCGATATCTCCCAAGCCTCCACCCTGCCTGCTTCGTTTTACAAAGACCCGCAGATGTTCGAGCGGGCCAAGGAGCGGGTTTTCGCCCGCACCTGGCAGTGGGTGGGCGACACCGATGACCTCAAAGCGCCCGGCACGGTCAAGCCCTTCACCCTGCTCGAGGGCTTCCTCGACGAGCCGCTGGTGATCACCCGTGACCACGAGGACCGGCTCCACCTCCTCTCCAACGTCTGCACCCACCGGGGGATGCTGGTGGCCGAGACCGGGGACAACGCCCGCTATCTGCGCTGCCGCTACCACGGGCGGCGCTTCGGGCTCGACGGCTGTTTCCAGGCCATGCCGGAGTTCGAGGGGGTGAAGAACTTCCCCAGCGAGAAAGACCACCTACCCAAAGTTGCCTTCGGGCTGTGGGGGCGGGACAAGTTCCTCTTCGCCAGCCTGAACCCGGCCATGCCGCTCGAGGAAGTCCTCAAACCCATCCAAGAGCGCCTGGGCTGGCTGCCCCTGCACCAGTTCTACTTCGAGCCGAGCCGCTCCCGCGACTATTTGGTGCGGGCCAACTGGGTGCTGTACTGCGACAACTACCTCGAGGGCTTCCACATTCCCTTCATCCATGCCTCGCTGAACGCGGTGATCGACTACAGCAACTACACCACCGAGGTCTACGATTGGTGCAACCTGCAACTGGGGGTAGCAGCCTCGGGCGAGACGGCGTTCGAGTTACCCAAGGACTCCCCCGACTACGGTAAGCGCATCGGGGCCTACTACTACTGGGTCTTCCCTAACCTGATGCTGAACTTCTACCCCTGGGGCCTCTCGGTGAACGTGGTGCGGCCTCTGGGGCCGGAACTCACCAAGGTCTCGTTCTTGCCCTACGTGTGGGACGCGGGAAAGCTCGAGTCCGGGGCGGGGGCCGCCTTAGACCGGGTGGAGCGCGAGGACGAGGTGGTGGTGGAGGCCGTGCAGAAGGGGGTCAAGTCGCGGTTTTACGACCGGGGCCGCTTCAGCGTGGCTCGGGAGGCCGGGGTGCACCACTTCCACCGGCTGCTCTCGAGGGTGCTGGCGGATTAATTTTTCCCGCCCAGCCGCGCTTAATGCCGGGCTCGCCGGCCTCCCGCAACCTGAATTCCGCCCTGGATTGACACCCGGCTACCCTTTCAGTATGGTTAGCCACGTAATTCAGGTTTACTGGAGGTTTTGATGAGCAAGAAGTGGGTCGTCCTGCTGGCAATGGCCGTAGCCTCACTCTCGCTGGCCCAGAAGATCGGCGACTGCGAACTCACCGGCAAAAAGGGCGAGTTTTCCATCAAACCCGCGGTGCCGGGCCAACTCACCGTGCAGACCAACCTGCCCGCCCCCGGCTGGTGGAACGGGGACACCCCCCAGACCATCAAGTCCGGTTTCGAATACTGCCTGGCCGCCAACATCGCCCACCGCGCAGGGCTCGACAAGGTGGTGATCCAAAACGTCTCCTTCGACGCGCTGGTCGCCGGGCAGACCAAGGCCTTCGACATCGCGCTCTCGCAGGTCACCATCACCGACGAGCGCAAGAAGGTGGTGGACTTCTCGCCCCCCTACTTCTCCTCCGACCAGGGGCTGTTGGTGCGCAAGGGCACCAAGGTGGACTCGAGCAACATCAAGAGCCTGAAGATCGGGGTGCAACAGGGCACCACCGCAGTGGATTACGTCAAGAACGTGCTCAAGGCTCCCGCCGCCAACGTCCGGGTCTTCCCCGACACCCCCAACATGTTTACCGCCCTGCAAGCCCGCCAGGTGGACGTGGTGATGCTCGACACCGCCATCGTGCTGGTGCAGGCCGCCAAGTCGAACGGAGCGCTGGAGGTGGTGGGGCAGTACAAGACCGGCGAGAGCTACGGGGCCATCTACCCCAAGAACTCGCCCAACCGGGCCACCCTGGACCGTATCATGCAGGCTCTCAACGCCGATGGGACGATCAAGAAGCTCACCCAGACCTATCTGGCGAAGGAGTTCGGCGGCGACCCCACCTCGATCCCCTACCTCAAGCCCTAGGCTGACCCCTAGGCCACCGCCGTGAACAAAGTCAATCCTCAACAGGGGCGCAGCAGCGCCCCTTCGATTCCCAAGGACGCCACCCCGCTGGCCCTGGTCGCCCTGGTGGTCAGCGCCTTGGTGGTCGTGGGAGCCTGGGCGGTCTTGTGGAAGCTGCACGGGGTGCTCGAGCAGAACAAGCTCGAGCACTGGTGGGTGAACGCCCTGCTGACCTTAGCGGCCCTGCTGCCCTTGCTGCTGCTCCTCCCCGCAGTGCGGGGGTTGCGTGAGGCGGGCCAGGCTCGAGCCGCCCTCTTGCGCCACGAGTTGATCGAGGCCCGGGTCAAGGCCGCCGCGGCTCGCGAGTGGGCCTGGTACGCCATCGGTTACGCGGTGGCGGCCTCGCTGGTGTTCGTGGCGATCCAGTTTTTGCTGGCCAACGACGGGGCGGTGGGAGCCACCTTCTTCAAGCTCTCGCTGATCCAGGACTCCTTCGGGCTGGTGCTGCAAGCCTTCTGGAAAAACGTCTGGATGTTCTGCGTGGCCGAGGTCTTCATCCTGATCTGGGGCCTGGTGATCGCGGTGGCCCGCATGATCCCGGGCAGGGCCGGGTCCCCTATCCGCTTCCTGGCCACCGTCTACACCGACGCCTTCCGGGGCTTGCCCACCATCATCAGCATCTACCTTATCGCCCTGGGCCTGCCGCTCGCCAACGTGCCCTTCGTGCGGGACTGGCCGCCGGAATGGCTGGCCATCCTGGCCCTCACGGTGAGCTATGGGGCCTACGTGGCCGAGGTTTACCGCGCCGGGCTCGACAGCATCCACCCCAGCCAGTGGTCGGCGGCCCGCTCCTTGGGCCTCTCCTTCAGCCAGACCCTGCGCTTCGTGATCATCCCCCAGGCCGTGCGGCGCATCATCCCGCCCCTTTTAAACGACTTTATCGCCCTGCAAAAAGACACCGCCCTGGTGAACGTGGTGGGGGTGATAGATGGCTTCAACCAGGCCAAGATCATCGCCAGTAACCGCTTCAACCTCTCGGCGGTGACCACCGTGGCGATCCTGTTCATGCTGATTACAATCCCCCAGACCCGTTTCGTGGACCGGCTCCTCGAGCGGGAGAAGCGGCGGACGAGGGCCTGAAGGATGCGTATGGCTTATTGCGTATAGCGCATTGCCAAGGCTTTTAGCAATATGCAATCTGCCATACGCTACGCATCCTCTGTACACTAGAGCCACACCATGAGCTTTCTCGAGATCCGCGACGTACACAAGCACTACGGGAACGTGGAGGTGCTCCGGGGCATCAATTTGAACGTGGAGGAGCACCAGGTGGTCTGTCTGATCGGGCCTTCGGGGTGTGGGAAATCCACCCTGCTGCGCTGTGTGAACGGCCTCGAGGCCATCAGCGCGGGCGAGATCCGCATGGAGGGCGACCGCATCACCGGCCCCGGCGTGGACTTAGACCGACTGCGGCGCGAGGTGGGGATCGTCTTCCAGAGCTTCAACCTCTTTCCCCACATGACCGTGCTGCAAAACGTGACCCTGGCCCCGGTGCAGGTGCTCAAGATGCCCAAGGCCGAAGCCGAGGCCCGGGCCATGGAGCTTCTCCGGCGGATCGGGCTCGAGCACAAGGCAGGCGAATACCCCGACCGGCTCTCCGGCGGGCAGCAGCAGCGGGTCGCCATCGTGCGGGCCTTGGCGATGGAACCCAAGCTGATGCTCCTGGACGAGATCACCTCGGCCTTAGACCCCGAGTTGGTCTCGGAGGTGCTGAACCTGCTTCGCCAACTGGCCGCCGAGGGCATGACCATGATGCTGGCAACCCACGAGATGGGCTTCGCTAAGGAGGTCGCCAGCAAGGTTTGCTTTTTGCACCAGGGGGTAGTTCACGAGGAAGGGCCGCCCGAGCAAATCTTTGGCAACCCCCAGAAGGAGCGCACCCAGGCTTTCCTCTCGAGCATCATCGAGGCCGGGCGGCTTTAGATGGAGGGCCTGAAGATCGCCGGAGCCGTCCTGCTGGTCCTGAGCGCAGCCGAGATCCCCCTCTGGCAGTATCTGCTGGCGCGGCAACGCGGCCCGCAAAAAAACACCCTGGCCCTGGCCTTCTATGGCTCCTCGGTCTTGACGGCAGCCGTGGGGTTAGGGTTACTGGTCTTCGGCTAAGCCTAAAAGCCCGCCCGGAGCCGGGTCAGGGGGTGGGCTAGCGAACGCTCAAGCCTCGAGGAGATCCCGGTTTTTGCTGAGGAAAGCCTGCTGAAGATCGGGATGACCGCTCAGGGAAGCGGCGAAGGAGCGAACCCGAGGTAGGGTCTCCGCGCGAATCCTCCTCGCCCGGTCGAGTTCCCCTGGGGCCGCGTAGGCTCGCGCCAAGGCCCGGCTCAGCTCGAGCCCTTCCAAGGGTGGCACCCGCCCGGTCGCCAGCAGGGCCTCGGCCTCCGCGAGGGCTTCCTGACTCACCCCCCCTGACGGCCTGAGGCCTCGAGCCGCACCGCCAGCGCCTCGACCTCGAGCACGGCGGTTCCCCGCACTCCTCGGACGGCCCCGAGCGCGGCGGAGAAATCTCCCAGGGACAGATGGGTTTGACCCAAATAGACATTGAGCACGGCCCCCATCTCGCGGCAGTGCCAGCCTTTGGCGATTATGGCCTCGAGCTGCTCGAGTGCCCTTCGAGCATGACCTTCCAACAAATCGCAGTGGGCCAGCTCGGCGAAAAAGCGCAGTTCGACGTAGGCCGGAAAGGTGGGCTCGCGCGGCAAGAGGGGCTCGAGGACATCCCGTGCGGCCTTCACGTCTCCCAGTTGGTTCAGCAGGCGGGCCAGGGCCGGTCGGCGGTACATCTGCTGGTTGTACTGCTGACAATGGTGGGCCAACCCGATCCCCTGCTGGGCAGCCCGGATGGCCGCGCTCAAATTCCCCCGCAAAATCAAGAAGTCCGCCAAGCGCTCCTGGAAGCGGCCCTCCACGGTGGGGTCGCGCGGCTCGGGGAAGAGGGTCTTCCACTCCTCGAGCTTGGCCCGGGCCCCCTCGCCCTCGCCGGTTTCGACGTGAAGTGAGAGACAGTTGGTGAGGAAGCGGTCGAGGAGGCGCACGTTCCCCAACTCGCGGGCCTTGGCGACCGCCCGCTCGGGCGTCAGGAATGCCTTCTCGCGTTCCCCCAACGCCCGCAGGACTCGAGCCCGGTTTGCTTTTGCATGGCGGCCTCGACCCGACCGTCCACAAGCTCACAAAGGGCGAGAGAAGCTTCGGGGTCAAAATCGGTTTCTCGGCTGACCAACTCCTTCTGGATAAAGACGGGCAGGGCTCGAGCCGGCTATCGGCAAGATATGCGTTTGCTTACCGCGGTGGATATCCGCCGCCACGACTTAGGGACACCGGGCTTTGCATCCGCCCGCCATGACGCCACGGCGGATTTGGGATGTGATTGATGGCGTGCCGGGGATTTGGGCGGCCCCTACCATTGGATGGCTGGTTTCCTGGGGACGCTCTGCCCCAGAAGGCCCAAAGGCTATGCCTCAAAGGCTATGCCTCAAAGGCTATGCCTCAAAGCAGGCTCCGCCGGTAGGTCAGCGCCTCGGCCAGGTGAGCTTCCTGGATGCGCTCCGAGCCTGCCAGGTCGGCGATGGTGCGGGCCACCCGCAGGATGCGGTCGTAGGAGCGGGCGGTGAGGGCCAGGCGCTTTGTGGCCGCTTGCAAGAGGGCCTCGGAAGCAGGGGAAAGCCCGGTGTGTTGCCGTAGCGCTCTACCGAAGAGTTCGCTGTTGGGCTTCCCCTGGCGGGCCTTCATCCTTTCCCTGGCCGCCAGCACCCGTTCTCTCACCATGGCAGTGGACTCCCCTTCCGGGGCACGGGCGAGTTCCTGGGGTGTAAGCCGAGGGACTTCCACCACCAGGTCGAAGCGGTCGAGCAGCGGGCCGCTGATGCGGTTCACGTAGCGTTGGCGCTGGGCGGGGGTGCAGCTACAGGGTTTCTCGGGGTCGCCGTACCAGCCGCAGGGGCAGGCGTGTGCAGGGCAATCGGGGTATTTCCGGTAATGTGAACCACATTCTCCCCCGACGGAAGCCGGGGCCGCCGGGCAAGGTCGCGCTGCGGGAGGCTTTGGTGGCGGAACACCGGCGGACGGGAGCCAGCCCCCGCAGCCTGGCGAGGAAGTACGGGGTAAGCAGCGGGACGGCGTGGAAGTGGGTGTACGGGAAGCCCTCCCGGCCCCGCCGGGGGCCCGACCCCCGCTACCCCCATCCCCTCCCGGATGAACTGTGGCAACGCCTGGAGCCCCTGCTCCGCCCGAAGGGGAAAGGAGCCCCAGCCCGCTACGCGAAGTGCTCCATCGTGGAGGCCATCTTCCTGGTGCTGCGGGAGGGGCGCTTCTGGGAGGACCTCCCGCCCGGCTACCCGCCGGGGAGGACGGTGGGCGAGCACTACCGCGATTGGGTGCGCCGGGGGTGTGGGCGGAGGTGGAGGGAATGGTAGGCGAATGGAGCAGAGGCTAGCCAGGCAGCCTCCGCACCCGGAGCCGTCTGGGATCGAGCACAGAAAAAGCTCCAGAGAGCGCTTCCCCATGAGATTGGAGGGCCCAGGCCTTCCAGGCGCAAAGCAAAACCCCACCGGGCGCAAGCCCCCGGCGGAACGCTGGACCGCCAAAGGCTTTGGTGGGGGGTCAGGGGCAACGCGTTCTTCGGCGTAAGCCTCGGCCATCGCGGCGATCTTGAGCACCTCGGAGGCGCCCCCGGTGCGGGAGAGGTCGGGCTAGAATCTACAAACCACCTTACCCAAATCAGGCCATGCGATTATGTTTAGATCAAGAACCGTCGTGCCTACCTATCGGACGTCAGTGATGAGGAATGGGCCCTGGTGCTGCCCTATTTGACCCTCGCTCCGCTAGAGGCTCCCCAGCGCAAGTACGACCTGCGCGAAGTGTTCAACGCCCTGCGTTGGATGGTCCGAACCGGTGCTCAATGGGACTACCTGCCCCACGACTTCCCACCCCCCATATCGTTCAGGCGCAAGCCTACCGCTGGATGAACCGGGGGGTCTTCGAAGATTTGGTACATGATCTGCGCATGACCCTGCGAATGCTCCGGGGCAAGGCCGCCCATCCCAGCGCTGCCATCTACGACGCTCGCACCCTACAGTCCACCCCGCAAAGTGGGGAGCGGGCCGGGTATGACGGGCACAAGCGACCTGGCGGTCGCTAAAGCGAGCCTTGCAAGGGGAGCAAGGTTCACCTGGCGGTGGATACGTTGGGCCATCTGCTGGCTTTAGTAGTTACGGCGGCCAGCGAACAGGAACGGGCCCAGGTGGGGGCACTGAGCCAACGGCTACAGGAAGTTACTGGGGCGCAGGCGGCAGTGGCCTTTGTGGATCAGGGTTATACCGGAGAGGAGGCGGCACACCGGTGTACGGCGGTACGCCGTCCCGAGAGGGGATCATCCGCAGCGGCGGAGGCGGAAGGCGTCGCCCTGTGTGTGGTCAAGGTGGAGGGTGCTAGACGAGGATTCGTCCTGCCGCCGAAGCGTTGGGTGGTGGAACGTTCGTTTGCCTGGACATCCCGGTTTCGCCGGCTGGCACGCGACTATGAGCGGCTGGCTGAAACCTTGCGAGGCTGGCACTGGTTGGCCTTCTCAGTTCTGATGACGGCAAAAACTGTGGAGCTTTTACGGACGGCTAGTTAGCGGTCTCTAGGCGAGCCCAACCCCGCGCCAACCCCCGACCTCTCGAGACTGGCCGACGCGGAGGTCCTGAGTCTTGCTTGGGGCACCCTCGAGCAGCTACCTGAGGCCGAGCGCCCGGCTTGGAGGGTTCGTCTCAACCGCGAGCGTGCCCGCGCCGCCCGTGAGTTGCGGGCCCTCGAAGGGGGGAGGGGG
>DASTSL010000012.1:0-39079 GCA_035760705.1 Meiothermus sp.
CTCTCCAGGGTAACCGGATTGGACGTGCAGTGGAGCGAGGCCACCGGGCTCGAGGGGTTTAGCACCCGCTAAAGCCCTCGCTCACCCGTCACGGTGGCTCCCCCGTTGGCGGTTGCCGCTGGGGTTCTCGGCCCGGGCGTAGAGCTCGAGTTCGGCGTCGTTGGGGAAGCCGGGGGTGAACCAGACCACCACGCAGGGCTCCACGGTTCGGAGGAGGCGCTGCCCACGAACACGCCGTCGCCGGAGGAACCCCGCCCATACACGTAGAGGCCCACCCGGGTGATGCCTGAGTCGTCGCTGGCGGTGACCTGGACCTGCACGGTGCCCGAGACAGGCTGGCTCACCGCGGGGCTGGCGATGCCCACCGCGGGCGGGGAGGGGTCGGGCTCGGAGCAGGCGGTGAGCAAGAGCAGTGTGAGCAGGGCGAGGAGATGTGAATGCGATATAAGACCTTTTCTAGGATAAGGGCAAGGGGGAGCCTGAGCGGTGCGATTCAGCCGGGGTAGGGTCTGGGGAGAGGTTTATCAAGCAGAATCCTCTGGCGCTGGTGGGTGACGGCGGTGAAGAGATAGCGGCCTCCTTTAGTGTACGGGCGGCAATACTCAGGCATGGTGGGCTCCAGGGGACGGTGTGGTGGTGCGCGAAGCGCACCCTACAACTCTTCTGAGGGTAGAGCAAGCCCGCGTCGGCCACCGCCCGTCTCGCTAAATCACTACATAATTGGACAACTGAAGTGTAGTGCTTCACGAAAACGATACCACTTTTTTAGCTTCCTCGATCACTTCCATCGGTGTCTTGTACCCCAGAGCCTGATGAGGCCGCTGGGTGTTGTAGAAGTGACGATACCGCTCTGCCAGGTGCTGTAGCTCTTCCAGACTCTCCACCTCCGCAAACTGCAAACACTCCTCCTTCAAGCTGCGGTGAAAGCGCTCCACCCTGCCCATGCCTTCAGGGCGACCCACCGCATTCAAGTGCTGGCCACACCCATGCTGGGTCAGCAGAGCGGTGAATGGCTGGGACTTGAAAGCGCTCGCCTGATCGCTCTTGACCAGAATGCCCTGGTTTGGCAGACCCAGACCCGACGCATCGTGTAAGGCTTTCCCCAGCGCTTGCTGTGCTAAAGCTGCGTCCTCCCTCAGGCTGGCCTCCGAAGCTAGACAGATGCCAGACAGATGCGGCTCTGATACTCAATCACGTTGCACAAGCGGTACGGGCCCCAGTGGGTGAAGTCGAGCCCCAGGGTCCAACCGACCTGCTCGGACTGGGGAGGAGGGCTGTAGCGATAGCCCTGACGCTGGGGGCTTCGCTGCAATCGCTGCTGCCGCTTCATCCAGCGGTACACCGTGCTGGGTTAAGCCTGGATGCCCGCCCGGACCAGTAGAGCCCAGCCCCGTCGGTAGCCGTAGTGGGGAGGTGGCTCCACGCATCCATTGGCCAGTCCGGCAATCTGCTCCTGAGCTGGAGCAGACCGGGTCTTGCTGCCCCGCTTACGCCGGTAGTAGGTGGCCTTGGCTATCCCCGCCAGCTGCAAGAAGCGGTTCACCCTCAGCCCCTGTTCCTTACGTAGGCGTTCCATCTGCTCAAAGCACAGGGCCCTTACAGTCCCCGGAGTTTTTTTGGGATCTCCAGCTTGAGCACTGCTTCGGCCAGGGCTTCCTTGAGCTGGCGGTCTCTTGCTCCAGGGCACCCTGGGCCTCGGCCTTGCGTCCATTCAGGGCGGCTTTACCCCCTTCCAGGAAGCGCTGCCACCACTTGTTGAGGCTGTTCTCGGTAGTGCTGTAGCGGCGGCACAGTTCTGCCGCGCTGCTCTCACCCTTGAGCAGGCTCAGTACAATAGCCATTTTCTCCTCGACGCCGCGCTCTTTAGGTTTCAACTTACCCATGCTTCACCTCTTATCCATGCTAGGTGGTATCACTTTGGTGAAGCACTACCGAACGACTTCGAGTTGTTCATCAAGGAGCTGTTCATCAAGGAGTGCGAGTTCAGATTCAACTACGGTACTACGGTAGTCCCAAAAGTCCCAAAGAGCAACTGAAGGAGACACCCATGTACTCGCCGATTCAAGCCAAACAGCTCGCCCGAATGATTTACCACCAGCAGCTTCAAGGCCTTTTCCAGCACGAGCCAGCGCCTCGGGTGAAATCACCCCACAGCCTTTGGCTAGCCCCGCATAAACTCACACGACCCAAGCTAAAAACCGCTCAAACTCCATAGCCCGATTCTCCGCAAGAACGCCTCTCGAGAAATCTCAGAGGCGTTCTTATCTTGCTGTTCAAATATTCATGTTAGCCACCTAACAAACCACTAGACTAGATCGTGCTATGCATCTCATCCTCACCGTTGACCACCCGCACGACGAAGTGCGTAACCTAATCTGCTTTGCCGCCCAACACGTCGAACATCCCTTCGACCCTTCGCAGGTAATCGTCAAAGTCAAAAATAGCCGCAAGTGGGGCTACCGCGGCACCGCGTACCCAGGCATCCCCAAAGTCTCCAAGGGGCTCGCCGGGCATCCAGGCCGCCTCGTCACCATCGGCATCGGCCCGGCGCACTGGTACCCCTTCGTGCAGAGCGTGGCCCGCAAGCCCATCGAGTTCAACACCTGGCAGGAGGGCTTGGTCTTCGTGGCCGCCCACGAGTTCGAGCACATCCGGCAGTTCGCCGCCAACGAGAAACCCACCGAATGGGCCTCCAACCGGGTGGGTCTGAAGGCCCTCGAGGCGTATGTTTCGCTGAAAAGCAGTGCGGCCTACCGCAAGCGCCCCGGCGTCTCCACGCTGTACCTGCCGCTGACCGAAAGCAGCTACCTCGAGCCGGTCAGGCAGGCCGCCGACTAAAAAATTGAACCCTCGAGCCCAGCCGTTCAGGGGCTTGGCTTTTCAAGAGACTCAAAGCCGTACGGCCTCGAGCCACTCCCCGAAGGCCTTTAACCCGCGCTCGTACATGCGAGCCCGCTTCTCGCTTTTCTTGCCTTTGCCTTCAATGGCCGGAACCAGGCCCCAGTTGGCGTTCATCGGCTGGAAATTGTCGGGGTTGGCGGTGGCCAGATAGCGCACCAGCCCGCCCAGCATCGAGGTCTCGGGGGGGATGATGGGCTCCGCGCCCAAAGCCAGCCGGGCCGCGTTGGTTCCGGCCAGCCAGCCGGTCGCGGCGGAGTCGAGATAACCCTCCACCCCACAGAGCACCCCACAGACCAGCAGGTTGGGGTGCTGGCGGAACTGCATGGTGGGGTGGATGAGCCGGGGCGCGTTGAGGTAGGTGTTGCGGTGCATGACCCCGTAGCGCACGATCTCGGCGTTCTCGAGCCCGGGAATGCTCTGCACCAATAGCTTCTGATCGCCCCACTTGAGCCCCGTCTGGAAACCCACCAGGCTCCACATCCGCCCGGCCACGTCCTCGGCCCGGAGCTGCACCACCGCGAAGGGCTCCTGGCCGGTGCGCGGGTCGGGCAAACCCACCGGTTTCATAGGGCCAAAGAGCGGGGTCTGGTAGCCGCGCCGGGCCATCTCCTCGATGGGCATGCAGCCCTCGAAGAACTCGAGATGCTCCCAGTCGTGCGGGGTGTGTTTTCTCGCTTGGGAGAGCACCTCGTAAAACCGGGCGTACTCCTCCTCGGTCAGCGGGCAGTTGAGGTAGTCAGCACTTTGAGCATAGCGCCCGGCACGGTAGGCGACCTCGAGGTTGATGCTCTCTCCCAGCACCACCGGGGCCGCCGCGTCGTAAAACCCCAAGAACTCCTCCCCGATCAGCGATTGGAGCCGGGCGGCCAGGGCATCCGAGGTGAGTGGGCCGGTAGCGATCACCGCGATCCCCTGGGGAATCTCGGTGATTTCCTCGCGGATCACCTCGATGCGGGGGTGGCTCGAGACCGCCTCGGTGATAAAGGCCGAAAACCCCTCGCGCTCGACGGCCAGAGCGCCACCGGCAGGAACCCGGTGCGCATCCGCCGCCCTCATCACCACCGAGCCCGCTGCCCGCATCTCGGCCTGCAAGAGTCCCTTGGCGTTGCTCTCCCCTTCCCCGCCCAGGCTGTTCGAGCAGACCAGCTCGGCGAAACCCTGGGTGTGGTGGGCTGGGGTCATCTTGTGTGGGCGCATCTCGTAGAGCCGGACTTTCGCCCCCGCCTGGGCAGCAGCCAGGGCGGCCTCCGACCCGGAGAGCCCGGCCCCGATGACATGGACAAGGTTCATCTCTCTACTCTAGCGCCTGTCGCGCTCACCCCCCTAGGGGGGTGAGCGTTCAGAACGCTGCCTTGAACGCCACCTCAAGGTCCGCGATCAGATCGTCGGGGTGCTCGAGTCCGATCGAGGTGCGCAAAAGCCCCTCGGTCACACCCACCGCCTCGCGCACCTCCTTGGGAACCCCGGAATGGGTAGTGGAAGCCGGGTGGCACAGCAAGGTCTCGGTTCCGCCCAGGCTGACCGCGCTCTTGAAGAGGCTGAGCGCGTTGATGAACCTGAAGGCCCGCTCGCGCCCGCCCTCGAGCACGAAGGAGAAGGTCGAGCCCGGCCCGCTGCACTGCCGCCGGTAGACCTCCTGGTAGCGGGGGGTCTGGATGTGGTCGGGGTGGTAGAGCCGGACCGGGCTGTAGGAGTTGCGGGCCAGCCAGTCCGCCACGACCCTGCCGGTCTCGGCGGCCCGCTTCATGCGCAGGACCAGCGTCTCGAGCGAGCGCCCGATCATCCAGGAGGAGTGCGGGTCGAGCTGCGAGCCGATGGCGCTGCGCATCAGCCGGACCTTGCCGACCAACTCCTTCGGCCCTGCCACGCTGCCCGCTACCAGGTCGCTGTGCCCACCCACGTACTTGGTCAGCGAGTAGACCACCAGGTCGATACCGTGCTCGAGCGGACGCTGAAAGACCGGGCCGAGCATGGTGTTGTCGCAGACCACCAGCGGACGATAGCCGGTCTTGGCCTCGAAGGCCTGCACCGCCCGTACCGCCGCCGAGAAGTCAATCAGGGCATTGGTAGGGTTGGCAGGGGTCTCGAGGTAGAGGATCGCCACCCTGCCCTGCGCGGCGCCCTGCTCGAGGGCCTGATTCATCGCCGCCTCACTCAAGCCCTCGCGGAACTCCACCGACTTCATCTCGAACCCGGCCAGCACCTTGCGGATCAGGGTCTCGGTCCCACCGTAGAGGGGCGAGAAGTGCACGATCACATCGCCGGGCCGCACGAAGGTAAAGAAGACCGCGCTGATGGCGGCCATCCCGCTGGCAAATACCGCGCAGGCCTCGGCCCCCTCGAGCAAGGCCAGACGGTCTTCGATGATCTCCAGGTTGGGGTGGTTGAAGCGGCTGTAGACCAGTCCCCCGGCGTTCTCCTCGGGGGCGGGTTTGCGCCCCGCCACGATGTCGAAGAACTCCGCCCCGTCCTCGGCGGTACGAAAAGCGAAGGTCGAGGTGAGGAAGACCGGGGGCTTCACCGCGCCCTCCGACAAAAAGGGGTCGTAACCGTAAGAGACCATCTGGGTTTCGGGGTGGAGGGTTTGGTCGCCGATCTTTTTCTTCTTGTAGTCCTTGGCCATAGGGCTATCCTCTCACCTTTTGGTGAGTTTTGCGTTGCCCGTGGGCCGACTGCGCACCGTGGTCGGCCCCTACGACCGTATGGCCAAACGCCCAGCTGAATTCTTTTGGCCCGCCTTTACCGGCTCACTTACCCGTGAGAGGCATCGTGGGGAGGCTGCACCCTTCCCATCGTCCCCAGGCTGCTCCCCACCAGCCCCCCGATGGCCCCGCCCAAGAGCCCGATCAAGGCTCCGGCAGACCCCCCGACCTCGTGCGAGAGGGCCGAACCGAGGGCCAATCCCACCAACGCCCCCATCGGCGCACCGGAGAGGGCCCCGCTCAGGAGGCCGGTGAGCCGGTTGCGGGTCCGGGTCCAGACCAAGACCCCCACCACCGACCCCACGATGGCCCCGCCCAGACCGCTCATCACGCCCACCACGAAACCCACGATCTGCAGGGTCTTGGCATCTACGGCATGAGCCCCCTCGGCAGCAGCCAGGATCAAAGCGTCAGCTATCCCATTCATCTAAACCATCCTTGGCCGGGCGATTTTTCAGCCCGGAGCGGTACAGCAAATACCCCATCAAGCCCACCAGGAGGAAGGGGATGGGCACCATCAACCCAAGGCCCCAGGCGTGGCCGATGCTTGCGTCGGCGTTCACCGGCCCCGAGTCCTGGGCGACCGTGCAGAGGAGGGTGGGGATGCCCAAGTCGGCCAGGAAGTAGGTCTCGCCAGAACTGGCCGAAACCCCCGCCCGCACGCTCCACCACAAGGCCCCGGCGGCGAATCCCACCGCCAGCAAAAGGGCCAGGGCCATCCGGCGCAACGGCTCCTCCCTATCGCCCGAAAAAGAGCTCCCGCACCCCGGCCACGTAGTTGCCCTCGGGGAGCAGGATCGCCACCAAAGCCATCAGCAGTAAAGGCGGCAACAGGATCGCCAGGATCAAGCCCAGGCGCTCGAAGCGCATGTGCATGAAAAACCCCACGATCAGCGCGGCCTTGATCAGCGCGAAGGCGGTGATCAGGAAGTGCCGCAGCCAGTCCGGGTGCACGTCGAAGTAGTCCAGGAAATAAGACATCGCCGACAACACGAAGAGCAGACCCCACACGATCAGGTAGACCCTTATCGGCTGGTGCTGTTCGCCTTTGGTCGCGCTAGCGGTGGTCTCGGCGTATTCCATGTTTCCCCCTGAATGGCCTATTGCGGATTGCAAAAGCCTATAGCGATGCTGTTTAGAAAAGGTAAAAGAACGCAAAGATGAAGACCCACACCAAATCCACGAAGTGCCAGTAGAGCCCGCAGATCTCCACGCCCACGTAGCTGCCCTGGTCGTAGACCCCTTTCAGCACCCGCACCGCTACCGCGGTGAGGTAGATCACCCCGATGGTCACGTGCAGGCCGTGGAAGCCGGTGAGCATGAAGAAGGAGGAGCCGAACTGGGGTGCACCCATGGGGTTGGCCCAGGGGCGGAAGCCCAGGTCCACGATGAGGTGGGTCCACTCGAAGGCCTGCATCGAGACGAAGGTCAGGCCCAGCAGGGCGGTGAGCACCATGAAGACGGCGGTCTGCACCTTGCGTTTGGCGTAGGCGTGATAGACCGCGATGGCCATGGTTCCGCTCGAGCTGATGAGCACCACGGTCATGATGGCGATGAGCAGGAGCGGAACCTCGGTCTCGCCGATTCGCAGGGCGAAAACCTCTTTGGGCGGGGGCCAGGAGTTGGTGGCGCTGGCGGCCAGCCGCGCCGAGGCATAGCTGGTGATGAAGGAACCGAAGATAAAGGTGTCGGAGAGCAAGAAGATCCACATCATGGCCTTGCCCCAGACCACCTTAAAGGCCGAGAGGTCGCTAGCCCAATCGCTCACCAGTTGGCTAGGGCTTTTTAGGGTTCGCTTGGGGTGTCGCTCCACGCTGCCTCCTAATTGCCTTGCGGACCGCGGGTTGCTCAAGATTTGCCCGCAACAGCCAGCGTTTCAGGTCAACAACAGCAGCCCGTACAGCACCGCCCAGACCGCCAGGAGAAAGTGCCAGTAGAGGGTGCAGAGTTCGATCCTGAGGGGGGTGGGGCGGGCGCTCACCACCGCCCAGGCTACCAATCCCCCGGCCAGGTGCAAGCCGTGCAGGGCGGTGATCAGGTAGAAGAAGCTCGAGGAGGGGTTGCTGCTCACCCTGAAGCCCAGGCTCTGTAGCTGCCCCCAGGCCAGCAGTTGACCCAGGATAAAGAGCACCCCCAAGACCCCGCCCAGCCGCACCCCGGTGCGAACCCCCCGCGCTTCTCCTTTGCGGGCGGCCCAAGCGGCCCGCTGGAAGAACAGGCTCGAGCAAGCCAGCACTGCGGTGTTGAAGCACAAGAGCCCCGGCTTGGGACTGCTTTTCCAGTCCGGTAAGCCCATCCGCACCAGGTAGGCGCTCACCAGGGCCGAGAAGATCACCGTGACCACCCCCAGCAAGATCCACGCCCCGAGCTTGGCGGTGGGCAGGGGGAAGGCCCCGGGTGCGCCGGGATCTCCGCCCCCGCCGCCCGACCCCCGGCCTCCTCGGTCGCGGGTCCCACCGAGGCCGCCCCGCTCCTCCACCTGGGGCATGGCCTACTCGCCTCCGCCGCCCCCGGCGGACTGGGCCTGGAGGGTGGGCCGGTTCTGCGGGATAAAGTCCTCCGCCTCGCCGGGCACGCTGTAATCGTAGGGCCAGCGGTAGACCACCGGGGGGGGCACCGCTCCCCAGTTGCCGTGCGGGGCCGGGGTGGGGGCCACCCACTCGAGCGTGGCCGCCTGCCAGGGGTTCTGCCCCGAACGCTTGCCCCAGAAGATGCTATGCACCAAGTTGTAGGCAAAAAGCAGCTGCGCCGCTCCTACGATAAGGGCCACCACGGTGACGAAGCGCTCGAGGCTATGCACCGATTCGGGGACGAACTGGAGGTTGTTGAAATCGTAGTAGCGACGGGGAACCCCGGTGAGGCCGATATAGTGCATCGGCAAAAAGATCGCGTAGGTGCCCACGAAGGTGACCCAGAAGTGGATCTTGCCCTGGGTCTCGTTCATCATCCGGCCCGTCACCTTGGGGAACCAGTGGTAGATTCCGGCGAAGATCGCCACGATGGCCGCCACCCCCATCACCATGTGGAAGTGCGCCACCACGAAGTAGGTGTCCTGGAGTGGGAAGTCCAGCACCACGTTGCCCAAAAAGAGCCCAGTCAGCCCGCCGATCAAGAAAGTGTTGAGGAAACCGATGGCGAAGAGCATGGGGGTGGTGAGGTGGATGTTGCCCCGCCACAAAGTCAGCACCCAGTTGAAGACCTTGACCGCCGAGGGGATCGCTACGATCAGAGTGGTGACCGCGAAAAGAAAGCCGAAGTAAGGGTTCATCCCACTGGTGTACATGTGGTGGGCCCACACTACGAAGCTCAAGGCCCCGATCACCAGAATTGAGAGCACCATCATGGGGTAACCGAAGATCGGTTTTCGCGCGTGCACCGCGATGATCTCGGAGATCACCCCCATCGCCGGGAGGATCACGATGTAGACCTCAGGATGGCCGAAGTACCAGAAGAGGTGCTGGAACAAAAGCGGGCTGCCGCCCTCGTGCGGCTGGAGCTGGCCGAACTGCACGATGGTCGGGATGAAGAACGAAGAGCCCGCCAGCCGGTCGAGGAGCATCATCACGCAGCCCACGAAGAGCGCCGGGAAGGCCAGCAGGGCCAGGATGGTCGCCACGAAGATGCCCCACACTGCCAGGGGCATCCGCATCAGGGTCATGCCCTTGGTGCGCAGTTGCAGCACGGTGGTGACGTAATTGAGGCCGCCCATAGTAAAGCCGATGATGAACAAAATCAGCGAGACCAGCATCAGCACGATGCCTAAGTCCGAACCCGGGGTGCCCTTGAGTACGGTCTGGGGTGGGTAGAGGGTCCAGCCGCCCCCGGTGGGGCCACCCGGAACGAAGAAGCTCGCCAGCAGCACCAGCACCGAGAGCAGATAGACCCAGTAGCTGAGCATGTTGACGAAGGGGAAGGCCATGTCCCTAGCCCCCAGCATGAGGGGGATTAGGAGGTTGCCAAAGGTTCCTAGCAAGAAAGCCGTCAGCAGGTAGATCACCATGATCATCCCGTGCTGGGTGACAGCCTGGTAGTAGCGGCTGGGGTCAATGAAGGAGAACTGGCCGGGGAAGCCCAGTTGCAAGCGCATCCCCCAGGAGAGCACCATCCCCACCGCCCCCACGAAAAGGGCGGTGAGCGCGTACTGGATGCCGATGACCTTGTGGTCCTGGCAGAACACATACCGGGTCCACCAGCTTCTGGGTTCCGGGCCGACGTAGTGGTCGTGATAGCCGGGGCTGTGGTGCGCCATTCCTTCACTCCCCTCCTCTCGCTCGTCCGAAGCACGCCGGGCGCTCGAATGCGGACTACCGCTGGGCCTTAGGGCTGGGGCCAAAGATCTGAGCCACGGTGGGGCGTTCGGAGAGCCACTTCTGGAAGGCCTGCGGCTCCATCACCACCACCTTCCCCACCATGCTGTAGTGCCCCACCCCGCACAGCTCGGCGCAGATCACCTGGAACTCGCCGGTTTTGGTGGGGGTGAACCACAGTTCGGTGACCATCCCCGGCACGATGTCCCACTTGACCCGGAACTGGGGCACGTAGAAGCTGTGGAGCACGTCGTTGGAGCGCATTCGCAACAACACCGGCTGGCCCACCGGCAAGGTGAGCGGGCCACCCAGCACGGGCACGTCGTCCTGGCTGGCCTGGGCCTGGGTGTCCAGGCCGAACTGGTTGGCCGGGGTGAAACGTTTGATGCTGGCCGGTCCCAGGATGCCGTCTTTGCCGGGGTAACGATAGCTCCACAACCACTGCTGGGTCAGCACCTCCACCACCATGTGGTTTTGCGGCGGGCGGATGAGCTGGGCATAGTAGTAGAGCCCGGGACCCAACAAAACCACGATCCCCACGGTAGTGGCGGCGATCAGACCCCACTCCAGCCGGGGATTATCCACGAAGAAAAGAGCTTTGCGGCCTTTTTGGGCGCGGTGATAGTAGACCGAGTAGGCAATGAATAGGTTGACCCCCACCAGCGCCAGGCCGGTGACGGCAAAAGTGATGACGATGAGGGTATCGAGCGACCCCCAATTGGAGGCCAAGGGAGCAAACCACCATACCTTGGCGACGGTCAGAAAGATCGTCGCAACAATCATGGCAACCAGGGTGAGCGCCACCGCTAGAGCTTGCATTGTTCGACTCCTTTATCTTTCAAGTGTAGCGCCGACTTCAAAGATTGTGAATGGCCTGCCGTGTTGTTGCAGACGGTCTTTTCGTGATTTTTCGCACGAGAGTCGTTTTAGCGCGGTGAATAGGGAGCTTTCCATCTTTATCCTCGAGCGAATCGGTCTGCTCGGACCCAGGCATACCCTTCCCCAGCCCTGGTTTGGCCGCTTCGATCTAACCGCCAGTTAGCGACCCAAGCGGTTCGCAAATCAGTTTTGTTCCAAGCTAATATGCTTCATCATCACAATTTGGGACAAATGTCCCGGTTAGTCTATAAAGCAATACCCAAGTTAGACCTCTTCCGCCCATCAATCCAGGCTTGGGTAATAGGAGGTGTGGCATGCGCTTCGAGGAAGAGCTCGAGATGCTGATTGCTGCTCCGGTCGAAGCTGTTTGGACGGCATTCCAAGACTTCTCCAACTGGCCCCGCTGGTCCACCTACCTCAAGGAGGTCAAGCGCCACGGCGAGGGGTGGATGTTCCGGGCGCGGGGGATGCCCCCGGTGGACCTGATCTGGACGGCCCGGGCGGTGGAGCGCGAAGCCCCCCGCTATGTCCGTTTCGCCAGCATCGAGGGGGCCGAGCACGACCTAGTGGTGGAGGGGTCGGTCTGGCTCGAGCCCGAGGAGGAGGGCACCCGGCTCAAGCTGCACTTCGAGGGGCAACCCCACTTCAAATCGGGGCTGATGAACCGGGCCGCCGAGTTATACGCGGGCATGTTTGGCGAGCCCAACAAGCTGTTGAAGGTGACGATGGAGGAGTTCAAACGCGAGGCTGAGTCCCGTTTGCGGAGTGAAGAAGCCACGTTGCTGACCTGAGAGCCCAGTAAATGACGAGCGGGGGCTGCCCTAGCAACCCCCGCCGGGTGAATTGGCTTCAGGCGGTCTGTAGGATCGGCAGATCGCCCAGGGTAGTGACCGGGACTTTGGTGGGGCCATTTCCCTGACGGAAGGCTGCGAGCCGGGCCACCACTTTGGCCCCGGCCCGCTCGGCTACGCGCTCGAGGGCCAGCATGGTTCCCCCCGAAGAGACCACGTCCGAGACCAGCACCACGTTTTGCCCCAGGAGCTTCTCGGCCATCCGGCGGTCCAGCCACAGCACCTCGCCCACCCCCAGGGTCAGCGACTCTACCTCCTGGATGATGGGGTCTTCCATGTAGGGGCGGCGCTTTTTGCGCACCACGATGTAGGGCTTGCCCAACCGTTCGGCCAGGGCATGGGCCAGCACGATAGGTGAGGTCTCGCTGGTGAGTAGGATCTCGGTCTCAGCAGGCACATGCGCCAAAAGCGCATCGGCGGCGGCGTTGACGAACTCCACGTCGCCCAATAGCTCCACCAGCGGGATGCGGGTGCCCGGCAGGGGTTCGATCAGGGGAACATGGCGGGTGAACTTACCGATGGTGATGGGATAGGTTTCCATATGACCTCCAAAAACGTCTGTGGCTCCTACGACTTCTATTCTGCTCCTCGGGCTGGGCCCTGGGCAAACATCTACACATTCCCGGCCTCGCCGCGCAGCACAGCCGAGCCCAGGCCCTCTACGGCTGGGGGCGGATCGCTTCAGGCTCCAAACGCCTCGAGTCTACCCCTTGGCTTCGATGAGGAGGATTATTCCGAAACAAGGCCTAGGTCTGAAGATGTACCTGGAGTAAAACTCCGGACGAGGAACTGTCCAGGGTTGCTCCGGGTTATTCCGGCTCGAAAAGCGGCAGGTGCCCCAGCGCAATCACGTCCTCGCGGGGGTTGCCCTCGGTGAACACCGCCATCACCGCGACCATCTGCCCGCCCACGTCTTCGATCAGCTCGCGCAGCCCCTTGAGGGTGCTGCCGGTGGAGACCACGTCGTCTACCACCGCGACCTTCTTGCCTTTGATGAGGGCCACGTCGGCCCCGTCGATCACCAAGAGCTGAGGTTTACCGGTGGTGATGGAGATGACCGTGCGCGAGACCGGGTTGATCATATAGGGCTTCTCGGTCTTGCGGGCCACCACGTAGGGCTTCTTGACGATCCGGGAGAGCGCGTGGGCCAGCGGAACCGCCTTGACCTCGGGGGTCACCAAAGTCTCCACCTCGCTCGGCAGCCGCTTGGCCAGCTCGGCAGCCACCGCCTCGACCAGTTCGGTATCACCCAGGAGATTGAGCAAGGCTACCGCTACCCCGGGCCCCACCTGGACCACCGGCAGCTCGCGCCGCACATCCCCGACTGAGATCGGATAAGTTTTCACGCCCCACAGTCTATCGTCTTTTTTGCCTGGGGTGGAGGGCTATTCTTCCTGATGGCCTCACATTGAGCCATCTCACATCCCATAGCGGCGGGCGGAGGCATAAACTAAAGGGCATGACCCCTATTGAGCGCACCACTTCCGGCGGCATGGTTGCGGCCAAGGTCGAAACCCTAGGGCTCGATCCCACCACCGGCAACGTGGTGGTGTTGCTCAAGACCGAAACCGGAGCCTTTCTGCCCATCGTGATCGGCCCCCTCGAGGCCCAGCACATCATGGTGCACCTGCAAGGCGAGACCCCCAGCCGCCCCCTCACCCCCGACCTGTTCCTCTCGGTGCTGGACATCTTGGGGGTCCGGCTGGTGCGGGTGGAGGTGGTCGAACTCAAGGACGGGGTGTTCTTCGGGCGGCTGGTCTTGGAGCAGCGTGGGCTCGAGTACGAAGTGGACGCCCGCCCCTCAGACTGCCTGGGCCTGGCGATTCGCGCCCAAGCCCCCATCCTGGTCGCCGAATCGGTGCTGAGCGATGCCGGGGTGGACGAATCCAGCATCCGCTCGGGGGAGAATCCGCAGGCCTAGCCGTTGGGCGCACTTACGATCCTCAGTCGGTTCATGGAAAATTGGTAAAACTAGGCCATGCACCTGCGCGTTCTGTGGTTCTTGGCCGTATTGCTCGGGCTGGCCTTGGCCCAGCGGATCGGGGTGATCGGGGACTGGGGGGCAGATAGCCCGCACCGGCCCCAAATCGCCCAAGCCCTCCGCGAGGAACACCAGAAGGAAGCACTCGAGGCCCTTCTCACGTTGGGGGATAACTTCTACCCCCGGGGCGAGCCGGTTCAGCGCTTCGTGGACGAGCTTCCCCGGGTCAAGATTTATCCCGCTTTCGGCAATCACGACGTGCCCGTGCTCGAGCAACAGCTAAGGCTGTTCGGGGTCGAACAGCCTTACTACACGGTCCGGCTGGGGGAGGTGGAGGTCTTCGTGGTCTACTCGGAGGCCTTCACCCCCCAGCAGCGGGCCTGGCTCGAGAGCGCCCTCAAAACCTCCCAGGCCCCCTGGAAGGTGGTGGCCCTACACCGCCCCCTGTATTCTTCAGGCTTCCACGGGGGGAACCGCAGCCTGCGGCAGAGCCTCGAGCCCCTGCTGCTCCGCTACAGGGTCCGGCTGGTGTTGGCCGGGCACGAGCACGAGTACGAACGCCTCGAGGCCAGGGGCATCGTCCACCTGGTCGCGGGCGGAGGCGGGGCTTATCTGCGGGATTTCCGCACCATCGTCCCGGAGAGCAAGGTGCGCAAAGTGAGCCCGAATTTTCTCGTGCTCGAGGCTACCCTCGAAAAGCTCACCGTTACGGCATATGACCAAAGAGGCGGGGTGCTGGACCGGGTGGAGATCAGGAGATGAGGGGAGGGCGAGATAAGGAGCGGGGGAGCAACGAACCGTCACCGCTCTTGCCTTGGCTCTTTCTCCCCCCCTCTCCCTATCTCCTCACGCCTATTCACCCCTCCGACCGCAGATGCACGTGGACATGAAAGACCTCCTGCCCGCCCCCCTCGCCCACGTGAATGCGAAGAAAGTAGCCCTCGAGGCCTATCTGCTTTGCGATCCGGTTCGCGGTGAGCATCAACTTGCCGAGCTTGAGCGCCCCCTCCTCGGTGTCGGGGTAGTCGGCCAGGGTGGGGATGTACTCCTTGGGGCAGACCAGGATATGTACCCTCGAGCGCGGGCGGATGTCCTTGAAGGCGATGAACTCCTCGTCCTCGTAAACGATATCGGCGGGAAGTTCGCGGCGGATGATCTTGCCGAAGACGGTGGGGTTATCCATGCCGGAAAGTTTATCAACCCTCGCAAGGCTGTAAAAACGGTCTTGTAGCTTGGGGTGAAAAGCGGTTTCCACTTGCGCCTTCTGTCATAGGCTATCGGCATGAGCCCGGAACAGTTCGTGGCCCAAGTGCGGGAGACTTTCGAAGCGCACCGCAACCCAGCCAAGGCCGCCCCGATGGCAAAGTACATGAAAAATCGCTTCCCCTTCCTGGGGCTGCCCCGCCCTGACTACCAGACCCTGGCGAAGCCCCTCCTCCAGTCGGTGGGCAAAACTGCCGACGAACCCTGGCTGCTCGAGGTGGCCCGTCTGCTCTGGGAACTGCCCGAGCGCGAGTACCAGTACCTGGCGGTGGGGGTGCTGCGGGCGGGCTCGAGGCGGCTCGGCCCCGGCAGTCTGGAGGTGCTCGAGCGCCTCCTGACCCATAAAACCTGGTGGGATAGCGTGGACGCCCTGGCCGCTCAGGTGGTCGGGCCGCTCGTGCTGCGGCATCCTGAACTCAAAGCCGAGATGGACCGCTGGAGCCGCCACCACGACTTCTGGCTGCGGCGGGCTGCGATCCTCCACCAGCTCGGGTACAAGGAGAAAACCGACCCTGAGCGGCTGTTTGCCTACTGCGCCGCCAACGCAGCCGACCGGGAATTCTTTATCCGCAAAGGGATCGGCTGGGCTCTGCGCGAATACGCCAAGACCGACCCCGAGGCCGTCTGGGCCTTCGTAGCGGCCCACCCCGGGCTTTCCCCGCTGAGCAAGAGGGAAGCCCTCAAGCACGCCCGGCTCGGGGTGTAGTTTCGCGGCGACAGCCGGGTGGCGTCGTTTCGCGACGATAGTCGGGAGAGAAAGCGCCGGACTCTGGGGGGTTCAGGGTGAGACCAGCGGCAACAGCATCCGCGCGGGTTCTTCCTTGACCGCCTCGACAGCTCCGAGCAGGGTATAGCCCCGGATCTCCCGGACCTTCACCCACACCGTCTGCCCCTGTCGGCCCGCACCGTCGGCCAAGACCTCGTAGTAGTCGGGGGTGTGGCCCACCCACGGTCCGTCCACCCGGCGGGACTCGAGCAGCACCTCTACCCGGCTCCCCAGCTTGGGGGTGATCCGCTCGGCGGCGAGGTCTTGGGCCAGGGTGATGATCTCCTTGGTACGGCGTTTGCGCTCCTCCACCGGCACCTGCGGCAACGAGGCGGCGCGGGTCTTGGGCCGGGGGGTATAGGTGAAGGCGTGGACCCGGCTGGGGCGGAGTTTTTGGAGGAACTCGAGGGTCTCCTGATGCTCTTCCCGGGTCTCGGTGGGGAGCCCGGCGATCACGTCGGTGGTGAGGGCGAAACCGGGGATCAGGTCGTAGGCCAGCTGCACCAACTCCCGGTAGTAGCTTTTATCGTAGCGGCGGCCCATCAACCGTAGAAGCCGGTCGGAGCCGGTCTGGAGGGAGAGGTGCAGGTGGGGCCGCACCTGGGGGGCATGGCGGGCAATCACCTCGAGCAACTCCAGGTTGGTGTCCTCCGGCTCGATGGAGCTGAGCCGCACCTTAGCTCCCATCAGGGCCAGTTCCTCGACCAGCCCGGCGATCCCCCGGGGATGACCCCGATACGAGCCCAGCCGCACCCCGGTGAGCACGATCTCCTGCACCCCGGCTTCGATGAGACCCCGGGCTTCCGCCAACGCGTCGCCACCCTCCCGATGGCGTTCGCGGCCCCGCAGGCGGGGGATCACGCAGTAGGCACACCCCGCGTTACAGCCGTCCTGCACCTTGACGAAGGCCCGCACCCAGTTGTTCAGCAAGCCCCGCTCCCCGGCTCCCCAAAACTCGTTGGGCGGGGTGGTGAGGGGGTCGGCGGGCAGGCCGAAGTGCTCGAGGATCACCTTGGGCAACTCGGCTTTGCGGGCGTTGGGCACCACCGCGTCGGCCCCCAGTTCGGCCAATCGGTCGGGGGCCAGTTCGGCATAGCAGCCCGTTACCACGATGAAAGCCTGGGGGTTGGCCCGGCGGGCCCGGCGAACCTCCTTGCGGGCATCGGCCTCGGCGGTGGTGGTGACCGCACAGGTGTTGATGACCACCAAATCGGCCCCCTCCTCGAGCCGCACCACCTGGGGCTCGAGGGCCCGCAACAACCCCACCAGGGCATCCGACTCCACCTGGTTGACCTTGCAACCCAGGGTTTTGACCGCCAAGCGGGTGGGGACCGCCTTCGAAGAAACCGCACGCATCCTAACCATCTACTTTACCCGCCGGATGGCAGGGGTCAAATGCACCTCTCTTAGCCCGCCCCTTCCCCCGCGACCTTATACCAGGCCGTGCCCGCATTTCTGGCGACGCATTCAGACCATTCTGCTGCTATGGCTGCTTCCACTGCTAGTCGCGCTGGGGGTCCTGAGCTGGTTCGTCTGGGGTCTGCTGTGCGACACCAGCTAGCCCAGGCCCCACAGCGGCAGTCGCCGCGAATGGCCGTTGCAATTTTAAACCCCCCGTTATACCTTTAACGGCCATGTTTGCAACTGAGCACTAGCCTAAAGTCATGCAAGCCGATGCCCCCCTCCGCCGGCTCGAGCTGTATCTGCACAGAAATACCTGGGAAGCCCTCCTGAGCAAGCTCGGCCAGCGCCTGCTGGAGAATCTGGGCCAAGAGTCCCGGCCCGGTGCCCTGGTCTTCGCCTGTGGCCCGGCTAAACCCGCGAAACGCTGATCCGCGCACAATAGACCTTCACACCCGAGGCCGGCGTCTGGGGTGTTTTTTGCCGTTACGATAGAGACATGCTCTCCCTCGAGGCCATCTACCAGGCTGCCCAGCGCATCGCGGCCTATACCCACCGCACCCCGATCCTGACCTCCTCGAGCCTGGATCAGCTCTTCGGCAAGCGGCTCTTCCTCAAGGCCGAACACCTGCAAAAAACCGGCAGTTTCAAGGCCCGGGGCGCGGTGAACGCGGCCTTGCAGCTCGAGCACCCCCGCGGCCTGATCGCGGTCTCCTCGGGCAACCACGCCCAGGCCGTGGCGTACGCTGCGCGCATCCTGCAAGTCCCGGCCCTCATCGTGATGCCCGAGGACGCCTCCTTGCTCAAAAAAGCCGGGACCCGGGCCTACGGGGCCGAGGTCTACGACCACGGGGTGATCGTGGAAAACCGTGAGGAGGTGGCGCGAACCCTCACCCTCGAGACCGGCTACAGCTTCATCCACCCCTTCAACGACCCTAGGGTGATGGCCGGACAGGGAACCATCGGGCTCGAGCTCGCCGCTCAGGTTCCCAACCTGGATGCGGTGCTGGTGGCGGTGGGCGGTGGCGGGATGATCTCGGGGGTGGCCGCCGCGATAAAGGCCCTGGCCCCCCAAGTCCGGGTGATCGGGGTGGAGCCCGAGGTCGCCAACGACGCCCAGCGGAGCCTGGCGGCGGGGCGGCGGATCGCGCTCGAGCGGGCACCCAAGACCGTCGCGGACGGGGTGCGTACCCTCTGCGTGGGCGAGTACCCCTGGGAGGTAATCCGCGAACGGGTAGACGAGATCGTGAGCGTGCCCGAGGAAGCGATCCTCGAGGCCCAACGCCTGTTGATGAGCCGCACCAAACAGGTGGTAGAGCCCACCGGTGCCCTACCGCTGGCCCCCCTCCTGACCGGCCACGCCTTGCCCGAGCGGCTGGGGATCGTGGTCTGTGGGGGGAACTGGATGCCTTAGGCCTCTGGAGGCAGAAAGCAGGACGCTGAACACAATAAGCAGAGGCCGATCCCCCTAGCAGTTCGCTCCCCCTCCCTGTTGCCAGGCGCAAACCAGCGCTTAGCGCAGAGCGCTAGGGCTCATCGCGTTTGCGGCCAAGCCGGTATGCGGCCAAGCCGGGGGACAAGTGCGGAGGACTCAGGCGTCACAGGAAGGCTGCTGTACCCGCGACAAAGGCATTCGCGCCGCTCATCCCCCAACCCTCCATGTGGGGCTAATTTTTCGCGGAGGGAGTCCTTTGACGTTCGACATTCAGCCCTCTGCGTTTGGCGTTCGACGTTTAGCATTCTGCAACCCACAGGACGTTCGTAACTCACCCAAGGCGTACCGTTAAGATATGACCGACCTGGAAATCGCCCACAGTGTCCAACCCAAACCCATTCAGGAAATCGCGTCCGACCTCGGCATTCCCCCCGAGGCCCTTTTTTTGTACGGCCCCCACATGGCGAAAGTGATGGGCTCGCCCCCTCAACCCAGGGGCCACCTGGTCCTGGTCACGGCGATGACCCCCACCCCCGCCGGAGAGGGCAAGACCACCGTGGCCATCGGGCTCACCCAGGCGCTCGGGAAGCTGGGGAAAAAGGTCGCGGTAGCTTTGCGCGAACCCTCGCTCGGCCCGGTGTTCGGGATCAAGGGCGGGGCCACCGGTGGAGGTCGGGCCCAGGTGATGCCAATGGAAGACATCAACCTGCACTTCACCGGGGATTTTCACGCGATTACCAGCGCGGTGAACCTGCTCTCGGCGATGGTGGACAACCACCTCCAGCAAGGGAACCCCCTGGGCCTTGACCCCCGCCGGATCGAGGTCAAGCGGGCGCTCGACATGAACGACCGAGCTTTGCGCCAGGTCATCGTGGGGCTGGGCGGGCCGAGCCAGGGGGTTCCGCGTGAGGCCGCTTTCGAGATCACCGTGGCGAGCGAGGTCATGGCGATCATGGCGCTGGCCGAGAACCTCCCCGACCTGAAGGAGCGGCTCGGTAAGATCCGGGTCGGCTATACCTACGACGGGAAGCCGGTACACGCCCAAGACCTGGGAGCCCACAAAGCCATGACCGTGCTGCTCGAGCGGGCCTTTCACCCCAATCTGGTGCAGACGCTCGAGGGCCAACCGGCCTTCGTCCACATGGGCCCCTTCGCCAACATCGCCCACGGCACCAACTCGGTGGTCTCGACCCGGATGGCCCTGGGCTACGCCGACTACGTGATCACCGAGGGCGGCTTCGGCTCCGACCTGGGGGCTGAGAAGTACTTCAACGTGGTCTGCCGCAAGGCCGCCTTCCAGCCGCAGGCGGTGGTGCTGGTCGCCACCATGCGGGCCCTGCGCTTTCACGGCGGGCAGGACGAGTACAGCAAACCCGACCCCCTGGCGGTGCGGCGGGGCCTGCCCAATCTGGCCAAACACGTGGAAAACGTGCGGCTCCACGGCTACGAGCCGGTGCTGGCTTTCAACCGCTTCCCCACCGACGCCCCCGAGGAGCTGGCCCTACTGCGCGAGTTCGCCCACGATCAGAAGCTCGAGCTTTCCTTCACCGAGATCCACGCCAAGGGGGGCGAGGGCGGGATCGAGCTGGCCGAGATGGTGCTGGAGGCCCTGAAGAAGCCGGGGCAGTTGAAGTTCGCCTACCCCCTCGAGGCTTCGCTCGAGGAGAAAATCGCCACCGTCGCCAGCCGGGTCTATGGCGCGGCCAAGGTCGAGTACACCGCCGAGGCCCGCAAAGCCCTCAAGCGCACCGCGAAGGAAGGCTTCGGCAACCTGCCGGTCATCATCGCCAAGACCGCCAACTCGCTCTCGGATAACCCCAAGCTGCGGGGCCGCCCGGAGGGCTTCACCGTCACCGTGACCGATGTGAAACCAAAGGCCGGGGCAGGGTTCGTGGTGGTCTACATGGGCGAGATCATGACCATGCCGGGTCTGCCCAAAGAGCCCGCCGCCCTGCGCATTGACCTGGACGAGACCGGGAAGATCGTCGGGCTGTTCTGAGTATCTGCAGGGTAGAACGTAGCGGGTGGAGAAGGGGTAGTTGACCGGGCCGGGCGGCCCCTACCGCACCACCCCGATGATCGGCCCCAGGGGAAACAGACCGTCCGCCCGGCCCACCTCGGGGGAATACAGGCTCGAGATGCTCCCGTCGAGGTACAGGGCGTCCTTGCAGCCAAGGGCGTCGCGGAAAAAGGTGGCAAAGGTGTAGAAGTTGACCGGCTGGCTCGAGATCACGAACACCGCCGTGTACGGGTCGGGCACCCCCACCCCGTTGCGGATCTTGAACGAGTCGCCGCCGGGGAGTAAACGGGGGTGAATCTTCCCGCCGATCACCAGCATCGGCCCGGACTGGGTAGCGAAGACAGCCATCGGTTTGAGACGGGCGTACTGGCCGGACTCGAGCACCCCCACGCGCTTCCCGGTGCTGTAGAAGACCCCGTTAGGTTTGAGGTGGAAGCTCCCCGGCCCCTCGGAGAGCACCAACGCCCGGAGTTGCCGCCCCTTCTCGATGTAAAGTCCCACCGGAGCCCTGGCCGGGTCGTACATTCCCGCGTTCATGGCGAAAGCCAGGCGCTTCCCCTGACCACCTAAAGTCTCCTCCAGCCGCCGAAAGGAGCCGTAGGGCTTCCCGCTCGAGTCCTGCCAGAAAAGCCGCAGGGCATCCCGGCGAACGTCCACCGTGCAGACCGTGTAAGGAGCCTGCTGGTAGGTCTGCACCCGGCAAAGCTGGGCCGAGCCCCACGGCAGGAGCCCGGCCAGCACGAAGACCCCCAAGCGCCGGTTCACGGGCGGAATAGGCCCTCGAGAATCCCCCGCACCACCTTGGCGGTATCGGCCAGCAGGTTCACGTCGTAGAGGGTGTCGCCGGGCTTATGGTAGTTGGGATCGAGACCGCGGAAGAAGAAGAGCACCGGAACCCCGGCCTGGGCGAAGGGGAGGTGGTCGCTGCCGCCCTCGGCGGCGCTGCCACAACTCACCTGCACGCTGTTGCAGTCGGCCAGCGCCTGCAGGCTCGAGGAACCCCCGATCCCCAGCGAGCCGCCGACGTTCACCCCCACCATGTCCAGGTTGAGCATGGCCCGCAGGCCCTGCACCAGTTCCTGATTTTGCTCCACGAAGCGCCGAGATCCCCACAACCCGTCCTCTTCCCCGTCGAACCAGACGAACCAGGTGCGCTCGGAGATGGGGCTCTGGGCGAGTTCACGGGCCAGCCCCAGCACCGTCACCGTCCCCGAGCCGTTGTCGTTGGCCCCCAAAGCCCCCGGAACCGAATCGTAATGGGCGCCCACCACGGCCTGAGGCAGGGCGGTTCCCCGCTTGGCGATCACGTCGCGGCCCTGGACCTCCTCGGTCACGCTGCGCACATCCAAGAAGGCTCGAGCCCCGGCCTGGCCGAACAGCGGCTCCCCTTCTTCCTGGGAAACCGTGACCGTGGGAATCGGTCCGATTCCGCCAAAGGTCCCCCGGACGTTGCCGGGGCCATTGTTGACCACGATGAGGCCCACCGCCCCCCGCTCGGCGGCGATGCGGGCTTTCTCCAAGAAGGGAATCCCTCCCCGCCGCACCACCACGATGGAGCCTTGCACGTCGAGGCCGGTATAGTCCTCGGCCCGTCCCTGGTTGGGAACCGGGGTGAGCGGGGCCTCGAGCCGCCGCGCCGGGCTCCCGGCGATGGCGTTGGCCTGGAGGTTGGCGCTCCCCACGCTGAGGCTCGAGCCCAGGTCTCGGGTGCGGGTGTAGGAAAAGGGCATGAACTCCACCGTGTACCCCACTTTCCGCAGCTCCGCGGCGAGATATTCGGCAGCCTGCGAGGCCGCCGGGGTGCCCGCCACTCGAGGCCCGTTCGTCAGCAAAGCCTTCATGTCGGCCTCGGCCTGCGGAGCGTCGAAGGCCAAAGCCCAGGTCAAGACCAGGGGAAGCATCCCCCAAAGCCCGCACGAACCCTTTCGCATAGGCCTCATCATGCCGTCGGCCCGGCTTAACCAGGTGAGGGCCGCCGGAACGCTTACCAGACCCCGAGCAGCTTCAGCACGATCATCAACACCCCGATGCCTACAAGAAGCCCGGCGTTAAGGGGACTCCGACCCGCCAAGTTCCTGACCCGGCGGGTCAGCGCGACCACCTGGAGCAAGTGATCGGCGATCATGGCCAAAAAGGCCAACAGGAACAGGCCCAGCACCAAAATCACGTAGGCCAGGGACGGCAAACCCTGGCCCAGATAGAGCACGGCCAGCATCAGGGCGAAGGAGACGACCGCGACCTTCAGCCAGGGCGGCCTCACATGCGGGTGGCGTTCCAGAGCTTGCGGGTGGTGATGATCTGGCCCGCGTGGTGCTGGGCGTGGTTGCCGATGTGATCGAAGATGTAGATGGCCCGCACCAGGGGATTGTTGCCCCAGGCGCGGGGGGCCTGGAGGTCGCCCTCGCGCAAACCCGAAAGCCCCTCCCGGACCAGCCGCAAGTTGGTCCGAAACTCTTCCAGCACGGCTTCGGGGGCCTCGTGGGTGAGGCGCAGTTGCTCGGGCGGCAGCAGTCGGAAAGGCTCGGGGATCTCCTCTCCCCGCCCCCGGTACAAGAGCCGCACCGAGGAGATGCCGATGTGCCGCACCAGCCCGCCGATGGGGTTGGTATCCGGCTCGGGGACCCACCAGAACCCAGCGGGCCCTAAGTCGGCGGCCCACTTGTCCACGATCTCAGAGACCTCCTCGAGGTTGCGTAGCCAGACCGAAACCAGGGGCAAAACGCCTTCGACATCACCGCGCAGCCAGGGCGGAAGGTGTACGGGAGGTTGCATGGCCCCCATTCTAAACGCTCTTCTTGGCCGATAATCAGCGGGTGGTCACCCCCGCCCGAGAGAGAGACGCCTTCCTCGACGCCCTGCGGGGTTTTGCCCTATTCGGCATCCTGGCGGTGAACTTGGAAGCCTTCGCCGACCCCTTTTATTCGGTCGCGCGGAGCGGCGAACCCATGGCCGACCTGGGCTGGGCCATCATCACCTTCTTCTTCAGCGGTAAGTTCTACACCATCTTCGCCACGCTGTTCGGGTTGGGGCTGGCCTGGCAGGCAGCGCGGCTGCGGGCCAGGGGGCTAGACCCCCAACCGGTTCTGCGGCGAAGGCTTTGGTGGTTGCTGGGGGCCGGAGCCGTCCACGGCATTTTTCTCTTTAGCGGCGACATCCTGGGAACCTACGCGGTGCTGGGGTTGTTCGCCCTACGCTACCTCGAGCGCCCCCACCTCCTGCGAACCGGCCTGGTCTATTACGCGTTGGGGGTGGCTTTGCTGGCCGGGCTGAGCTTCTGGTTCGGACCCGGCGGGGTCAGCCTGGATGCCGCCATCTACGCTAGCGGTAGCTTCGCCGAGGTGACCCAGGTACGGCTATGGGACTGGCTATGGAACACCGGCGCGAGCATCGTGCTGGGCTTCGAGATATTGGGGTTGATGCTTTTCGGCTTTTACCTTTTCGAGCGCTGGCAGGGATTTTCCGCCTCGACCTTGCGCCGGGGCGTTCTCCTGGGGCTTTTGCTGGGAATCCCGGTGAATGCCTACGACGTCTGGGCCGAGCCCAATTACCTCGAGCCCCTGCGCGGCCTGGGCGGTTTGGCCTTCGCGGTGGTCTACGCCGCTCTGATCCGGCTTTACTGGGATCGCCTGAGCTGGCTTCACCCCCTACAATACGCCGGGCGGATGCCGCTCACCAACTACCTGTTGCAATCGCTGGTGATGAGCACGGTGTTCTACGGGTACGGGCTGGGATTGTACGGACAGGTCAGTCCGCTTTTGTTCCCGCTCATCGCGGTGGGGTTCGTGGCCCTACAGGTGCTACTGAGCCGGTGGTGGCTCGAGCGCTTGGGGCAGGGGCCGCTCGAGCGGTTATGGCGGAATTACACTTACGCGGGGCTGAAGTTTAAGGGTCAGGAAAGCTCAGAATCAAGCGACAGATAAGTGGTTTTCTACTCTCGACCGGGCTCTTTGAAGCGCTCGGGTCAATACTTCCGGTCACGCCGGTTGTATGCTTTGGACTCGACATCAAGCATGACTTCTTCGCGGGATGTGGCTTTTCCTCTGCCGCTTTTCAGGTCGTCGTGCCGATACTCGACTGCGTAGCCCAGAGTTTGTCATACCCCCCTGGGGAGGGCTGGTCGAGGCTCGAGATGACCTCCTCCAATTCGGCAAACTCAGCCCTGGACGACTCCTTGATCTTTTCCAGCAGTTGGGCCTTGCTCAGGCAGACGACCCGATGCCCAGACGGGCGTGTCTCTGAAACTCTCTACCCCCGCCTGTCTAAGGCCAAGCGCAGTCCCAAGCCGATGAACAGCGTCCCGGTGACCACCTGCTGGTAGCGCAGGAAGGTCGGGTTGCGCCGCAGCCACCCCGAGAACGCCGCCGCCAGATAGACATAGCCGAGGATGGGGATGAGGGTGATGACGTTGAACAGCAGCCCCAGCACGATGAACTCGAGCACGATGTTGCCCGAGTCGGCCCGCACGAACTGCGGCAGCAGGGCCAGGAAGAAGATGGCTGTCTTGGGGTTGAAGACCGAGGTGATGAAGCCCTGCCAGAACGACTGGCGCAGGCTCGCGGGGCTCGCCCCCTGGCTCGCCGACAGCTTGCTGCGCGAGAACAGTTCGCGCAGCCCGAGGTAGATCAGGTAGGCCGCCCCCAGGTATTTCACCACCGTGAAGGCGGTGGCCGAGGTCATCAGGATCGCCGACAGCCCGAGAGCAGCGGCCACAGTGTGGACGGTCAGGCCGGGAAGACTGCCCAGGGCAATTGACACCCCTGTTTGTCTGCCGCTCGTGATGCTCCGCCCGACCGCCAGCAGGATGTCGGGGCCAGGGATGAACCCCAGCACGACCGAGGTAAGCAGAAACGGCACCCAGTCAATCCCGCTCAACATAAAGTCCCCTTTCAGAGCTGATACATAGAACGGCCCAAAGGTCACTTTGCGCCAATATAACCATTGGCAGCGGAACGAAGTGGAGAAAACCACGAACGATTTGCCAATCTTACAAATGACCAACGAACGATCCGATAGACTACACCCCCAGCTTATCCACCCGCTGCTTCTCCACCGGCATCCCCGTCGCCCCGTGAAAGCTCTCGACCTCTTCCAGAAAGCGCCGGAACAAATAAATCGAGTCGTGCGGGCCGGGGCTGGCCTCGGGGTGGTACTGAACGCTAAAAACCGGGTAGCGCACGTGGGCCATACCCTCGAGAGTCCCGTCGTTCAAGTTGATGTGGGTGGGTTTGAACTCCTTGAGGGAGTCGGGGTCCACCGCGTAGCCGTGGTTCTGGCTGGTGATCTCGACCTTGCCGGTGAGCAGGTTCTTGACCGGGTGGTTGGCCCCCCGGTGGCCGAACTTCATCTTGAAGGTGCGCCCGCCCGCGGCCAGGGCCAGCATCTGGTGGCCCAGACAGATGCCGAAGGTGGGCAAGAGGCCCATCAGCTTCCAGAGGGTGTCGTGGGCGTAGCGGGGCATCGAGGGGTCGCCGGGGCCGTTGGAGACGAAGAGGCCCTGGGGCTCGAGCGCCATGATCTGCGAGGGGGTGGTCTTACCCGGCACCACGATGGGCTCGAAGCCGAGTTCGGCCATGTACTTGACCTGGGCCAGCTTGATGCCGAAGTCCATCACCACGATGCGCCGCCCGGTCTTGAGGGTGGGGTAGGCATAAGGGAGTGGGGTGGAGACCTCGGGGGTCATGTCGCGCCCGTCAATGTCGGTCCAGGAGCGGGCCTCAGCTTGCAGGGCTTTGAAATCCGCCTCGCTGAAGCGGTAGTCCTTATCGCCCAGCGCCGAGGCGTGGGCGATCACCCCTTTGAGCACGCCGCCCTCGCGGATCTTGCGCACCAGGGCGCGGGTGTCAATGCCCTCGAGCCCGGTCACTCCATAAAACTCCATGAACTCGGCCAGGCTCTGCTGCGCCCTGGGACCCGCCGCATAGGGGCTGAACTCCTTGGCGACGAAGCCCCGCACCCAAGGCCGGTTGGATTCCATGTCGAAGACGTTCACCCCGTAGTTGCCCTGATGGGGATAGGTCATCACCACGATCTGGCCGTTGTAGCTGGGGTCGGTGAGGGTCTCCTGGTAGCCGGTCTGGGCGGTGTTGAAAACCACCTCGCCCACGGTCTTGCCCCGGCTGCCAAAGGCATAGCCGTGGTAGGTGGTGCCATCTTCTAAAACCAAAACTGCGCGTTCCTTCATCCCAAACCCCATACTATGCGACAAGTTTGCATTTCTATTCGTGAGCCAGCACCGCATGGCTTAAGGCCACGCTCTCCCACTCCTCACGGCCGACGCCCGCTTGCTGCAAAATTCGGTGCAGTAGGCTACCGCCGATCTCGCTTTTATGTGGGTTAGGGAGTGTGGACCCGCTGCCCACGCCCCAGCATGAACTCGTGCTGGCCACCGGGTTTCAAGCGGCTCCCTGGGAAGGTTGATGTTAAGCCCATCCAACACCGGGATCTCACTAAACCGCAGCCTTAAAATAATCCATTCCTCGAGCACGGATTCGAGTTCATTGCGGCAGTCCTCGAGCGCACTGCCCAAACCCCAGGAAGCTCGGGATGTGGCCCTTGCACAGCTCTTCGTCCTCGATGATCTCGTACGCCGCGCGATGCATGGCTTCACGGACGTATTCGAAGATGCCCATACCACCTCGAGTGTAGCCGATGTGCAAAGGGTTTAGGTCAACAGCTTCTCGAGCTCTACCTCGAGCGTCTTCTCGCTGACGAAGGTGAAGCCCCACTGGTTGTGCAGTTCGTCCAGGACGGGCTCGGGGATGCCCAGCAACACGTACATCACCTGCTTGGCCGGGATGCGCAGGTCCTGGGCGATGCGTTGATGGCGCTCGAGGGCCTCGTCGTAGCCGCCGGTCTTGCACTCCACCAGCAGGAAGCGGCTCTGGGTACGCACCAGCAGGTCCACCTCGAAGCGATCCGCGTTGGGGTAGACGATGCAGGGGTTGGCCAGCAGGTCGTGGGGGATATTGCGCCGCCTTAGGGAAAGCTGGATCACCTGTTTGGCGTAGCGCTCGAGCCAGCCCCCGGTGATAAACCCCTGCATCTTCCCTTCCACGCTGAGCCGCCCATAGATACGCCGCTGCTTAGAGCTGTAGGTATAGCTCTTAAGCAACCCCGCCTCTTTGAGCATGGTGCAGAGCTGGGTCACCGCGCCGATGTCGTTTTGGCTGGCCGAGGCCAGCGAGTATTGGAATTCGCCGCTGCCCTTGGCGGCGGTCACCTTGATCTTCTCGTAAAACCCGCTGACCGCGCTGAAGCGTTCGCCCATAAACCCGCTGATCCGCTCGAGCGCCTTTTCCTCGGCCTCGCTGCCCCCGTTGCGGCTGAGCTGGAGTTGCAGCCCGACCTCGTTGACGTACTCGGAGACCCGGGTGGAAGAGCGCTTGGGCTCCTGTCGGGGCGGTTGGAGTTGGGGAGGGGTGCGGTCCTCACCCCGGTAGGCCCCGTCTGAGCGGCCCCCCCGCCGCAGGGTACGCACCTCCTCGAGGATGCTCTTGACCGTCTTCAGGATGACCTGTTCGGTGGGATTGGTGCTGGGGTGGGTGGTGAGGGCTAGTTCCTGCAAGGCGGCCCCGGCAGGACCCAGCTCCGGTACGGTCTGGTGCGAAAGCAGACTCTTGGCCAGCCACAGCTCGAGCTCTTCGCGCAGCCGCTCGCGGCACTCCTCAAAGGAGCGGCCCCGCACCAGCAGGCCGCTGATCTCGGGGATGGTGGCCTCGAGGTAACCGCCCTCGCCGGGGCGGTACTGGGCAGACTTGAGGGCCGAGGCTAGATAATCGGTGAGCAGACCCATGTCGTTTAGAGTTTACTGCTTCCGCTTCAGTCGAGCGCTTGGCTCGAGCCAGGGGGAACCAATCCCAAAATCCAGATGTCGTCAGTTTGGTTGATTAGACAAAAAGGTTAGTGGCTAGGCTTCTTGAACGCCTGGTCTGGGTCGAGCACCTTGGTCACCCCGATCTCGCGGCAGTTGTCATAGAACGGGCAGCGGTTGCACTCACTCCAGACCTTGGGCGGCAGCTTCTCGCGGGTGGTGACGCTGTATCCGAGCGACTCGAAAAACTTGACCTGGAGAGTCCAGGCGAAGATCTGCGGAACCCCCAGGTCGCGGGCTTCGCGCTCAGCGGCCAGGGCCAGCCAGCGGCCCAGCCCCTGCCCCTGGCGGTCCGGGTGGACGGCCAACCCGCGCACCTCGGCGATGTCGTGCCAGAGGAGGTGCAAGGCCCCCGAGCCGACGATGTGCCCGTCCTCGTCCTCCAAGACGAAGAAGTCCCGCAGGTTCTCGTAGAGGTGGTCGTGGCTGCGCACCAGCATCAGTCCGCGCTCGGCCCAGTACTTGATGAGCGTATAAATTTGCTCCACATCCCGCATCTTGGCCTTGCGCAGTTCGGTGTTGGCGTCAAAGCGCACTTTGGGCAGGAAGGTGGTTCCGATGTCTAGGGTCACCGCTGGTTTCCTCCTCGTTTGGGCGAACCCGAGGTTCGCCCCTACAAACCAATTTCTTTCTTAGCTACCTCGACCGCTTCGCGAACCCGATGTGGCGCGGTTCCGCCCTGGGAACTTCGTCGGTGGATGGCGGTCTCGAGCCGGGTGAGGTCTAATGCATCCATCCCAAATAAAGTATGAAAGCCCTGGAGTTCTTCCGCTGTGAGGTCACGCAGCTCTTTCCCCTGCTCGGCGCAGTGGCGCACGATCCGCCCTACCACGTGGTGGGCTTCGCGGAAGGGCAGGCCTTTTTGCGCCAGGTAATCGGCCAGTTCGGTGGCGAGCGAGAAGCCAGACTCGGCGGCTTTCGCCATCGGCTCGGGCCGCCACACCAGGCCGGGGAGCATCGCCGCCAGCAGCCTGACCGAGGCCCGGTAGGTATCCGCCGCGTCGAAGACGGGTTCCTTGTCCTCCTGGAAGTCCTTGTTGTAGGCCAGCGGGAGCCCCTTGACCACGGTCGCCAGCCCCACGAAGCTACCCAGCACCCGGCCCGCCTTGCCCCGGATCAGCTCGGCGATATCGGCGTTTTTCTTCTGCGGCATGATCGAGCTTCCGGTGCTGAAAGCATCGGGCAACACCGCGAAGCCGAACTCGAACGAAGTGTATAAGACGATCTCCTCGGCGATCCTCGAGAGCGTGAGCTGACCAATCGTCAGGGCCGAGAGGGTCTCGAGCACGAAGTCCCGCGAGCCCACCGCATCCAGCGAGTTCCGCATGGGCCGCGAGAAACCGAGTTGCCGGGCGGTGAACTCGCGGTCGATGGGGAAACCCGTCCCGGCCAGGGCTGCTGCGCCCAAGGGGGACTCGTTCAGACGCTCGAGGGCGTCCCGGATGCGCCCGGCGTCGCGCGAGACCATCTCGTAGTAGGCCAAAAACCAGTGCGAGAGCAGCACCGGCATAGCCCGCTGGAGATGGGTGTAGCCGGGGAGGATCAGGGGCGGGTCGAGGTATTTTTCGGCCTCGCCGACCAGGACTTTGCAAAGGGCCTCAAGTTCCGCCAGGATCGCGGTCAGTTCGCCGCGAATCCACAGCCGCAGGTCGGTGTTGACCTGGTCGTTGCGGCTGCGGGCGGTGTGAAGCTTGCCCCCGACCGGCCCGATCAGTTCGGTCAGGCGGGTCTCTACGTTCATGTGCACGTCCTCGAGTTCCTCCCGCCAGACGAACTTGCCGGAGAGGATCTCCTCGCGCACCTGCAGGAGCCCCCGGCGCAGGGTCTCCCCTTCCTCCGGGCTGATGATTCCCTGCCGGGCCAGCATCAGGGCGTGGGCCAGCGAGCCCTCGATGTCCACCAAGGCCAGGCGCTGGTCGAAGGTCCAGGAGGCGTTGAACTCCTGGGCCAGCTGGTTGGGGGTTTCGGAGAAACGGCCTCCCCAGGTGCGTTGGGTCTCTTGACTCACGGGTGTACCTCGAGATTTTTATGCAACACGAAAGGCGGCGGGGTGAGCGGGTTCGCCGCGCTGTAAACCAGTTGCGGGTTCAGCGTGTAGCCGAGCGAGCCATACCACTCGACGAGGCGGTATTGGTCGTGCCGGACGGCCAGACGCAGTTCTTCGAGGCCGAGGGCCTGAGCCTTTTCTTCCAATACCTCCATCAGCTTTGGTCCCCAGCCTTGCTTGCGGTGCTCCGCGAGTACGCCCAGCTTCTTGATCTCCCCTACCCCCCGCTCGGACGGGTGGGGAACCAGGCGAACCGTGGCGATGATCTTCCCGTCCTGCTCGACCACCCAGCCGTAGCCTTTCTCGAGGTCGGCCCGCACCTTGTCAGCGGTTTCGTAGTGACCGCTCGAGTCGGGCGCGACCTTACCGGCCCAAGCGATGCGGATCATCTGGGCGATGGCTTGGGCGTCCTCGAGCTGGGCCATGCGGATCTGGGTCATCTAGCAATCCCCCGCCCCCGGTTTCCTAATCCTTCGGCTGGGCCTTGGCCCGCACCCGTAGCCGCAGGCTGTTGAGCTTGATGAAGCCGTCGGCGTCGGCCTGGTTGTAGCCTCCGCGCTCGTCGAAGCTGACCAGGCTCTTGTCGTAGAGGCTGATCGGGGACTTGCGCCCGGCGGTGATGACGTTGCCCTTGTAAAGCTTGAGCCGCGCCGTACCGGTGACGGTCTTCGCCACGTGGTCGAAATAAGCTTGCAGGGCCTCGCGCTCGGGGGCGAACCAGAAGCCGTTGTAGACCAGCTCGGCGTACTTGGCGGCCAACTGGTCGCGCTGGTGGAGCACCTCGCGGTCCACGGTGAGGCTTTCCACCGCGCGGCGGGCATGATAGAGCAGCGTGCCGCCGGGGGTCTCGTAGACCCCCCTGGACTTCATGCCCACGAAGCGGTTCTCCACCAGGTCTACGCGGCCCACCGCGTTGCGGCCCCCGATCTCGTTGAGCCGGGTCAGGAGGGCCGCCGGGGAGAGCTTTTCGCCGTTTACCGCCACCGCATCCCCGCCGACAAAGTCAATTTCCACGTACTCGGCTTGATCGGGCGCATCCCAAGGATCGAGGGTCAGGCGGAACATCCCCGCCGGGGGCTCGTTCCAGGGATCTTCCAGCACACCCCCCTCGTAGGAGATGTGCAGGAGGTTGGCGTCCATCGAGTAGGGCTTCTCGAGCGTCACCGGGATAGGAATCCCGTGCTTGGCGGCGTACTCGATCATCTCGTTGCGGCCCACGAAGCTCCACTCGCGCCAGGGGGCGATCACCTTGATGCCCGGCTCGAGGGCGTAGGCGGTGAGTTCAAAGCGCACCTGGTCGTTGCCCTTGCCGGTCGCGCCGTGCGAGATGGCCTGGGCCCCCTCCTCCTGGGCGATGCGCACCAGATGCTTGGCGATCAGGGGACGGGCGATCGAGGTGCCCAGCAGGTAGTAACCCTCGTACAAAGCCCCCGAGCGGAACATCGGGAAGACGAAGTCCCGCACGAACTCCTCGCGCAAGTCCAAGGCATAGGCCTTGGAAGCCCCGGTGCTGATGGCCTTGACCCTGGCCTCCTCGACCTCCTCGCCTTGCCCGATGTCGGCGGTAAAACAGATCACCTCCGCGTGGTAGTTCTCGATCAGCCATTTCAAGATGATGCTGGTATCCAGCCCGCCCGAGTATGCCAGTACGATCTTCACGCTCTTTCCTCCGTAGGGCTTTGCCCCATGCAGACTTTGGGCGGGGACTCTCCCCGCCCATTCCCTTACACGCTTTGGCAATCGTCCCCTTGCGCCCGGAGGCGCTTCTTATGGTGGTGGGGTCGTCGCCGCTCAAACATGCTGCATAAGTATACGCACGCTATGGCGGGGGGTCAAGGGTTTGCGTTCACCCTGACATCACTACACGAAGTCAGGGTGAGCGTAGGCATTAGGCTAGGAGCATGGGTTTTCTTTACGCTGCGCTGGCCGGTTATTTCTTTGGGAGCCTCCCTTTCGCTTACTGGTTCGGGATCTTACAGAACAAAAACCTGCTCGAGGACGGCTCGGGCAACGTCGGGACCACCAACGCCTGGCGGGTGCTGGGGCCGGTCCCCGGCGCGATGATCCTGGTTCTGGACGTTGCCAAGGGCATCCTGGCGGTGGCGCTGGGGGAATTCCTGGCCAAAGACCCCGCTGGGGGTCTACTGGCCGGGGCGCTGGCGGTGTGGGGGCACTGTTACTCGGCCTGGCTGCTCGGCAAAGGGGGAAAAGGCATCGCCACCGCGGTGGGGGTGCTGTTCGCCATTCAGCCGGTGATCCTGCTGATCGCCCTGGGCATTTTCGCGGTCCTCACCTTCCTGACCAAGAGCCGCTACCGCGCAACCAGCCTGGTCGCGCTGGCCCTGCCGGTGCTGAGCGTGGCGGTCGTGCCGGTCACGGCTTACTTGTGGTTCGGCTTCGGGGTGGGGATTCCGGTAGCGCTCAAGAACCTGCCGGACTGGAACCGGCCTTGACGTCGGCCACCACCACCCGGTCGCGCCCCTCACGCTTGGCCGTGTACAGGGCATGATCGGCCCGGTGCACCAGCTCCGACCAGGATTCGTCCAGCTGGCGAGCCGCTACACCCAGGCTCACCGTCACCGCCCCAACCTCGGGGAAGGGCTTAGCGGCCATCCGGGCCTGTAAACGCTCGACCAGGGCTAAGGCCTGCTGGGTATCGGCGGACTCCAGGATCAGCAAGAACTCCTCTCCGCCCCAGCGCCCCACCACGTCCCCCTCGCGCACTGCATCGCGCAGCCGCTCCCCCACTTCGATCAGGACATCATCCCCCACCAAGTGCCCGAAGCGGTCGTTGATGGACTTGAAGTGGTCCACGTCCACCAGCACCACCGTGACCGGCTGCGGGGCGGCCAAGCGGTCCTCGAGCGCCCGGGTGGTGCCTAAGCGGTTGAGCAGCCCGGTGAGCCCGTCGGTGTGGGCCAGCACGTGCAGCTCCCGGGCCTGCTGGTGGGCCTGGGCCAGCCGGTCCTTAGCGTTGGAAAAGACGTACAACAAAGCCGCCATCGCCCCTATGCGGGTGATGTCCCGCAGCCAGCCGAGGAATTCGCCGCGGTGCAGCCCTTGAAGCAGGTCCGGGACGAGCCGGGCCGCCCCCACCAAGGCAGCCAGCACCACCAGCAACACGCTGTAGCGCAGCCCGGCTCGAGAGTCGAAGGCCAGGTAAAACAGGATCATCATGAACGCGAAGACCCAGACCGTGGCCTCGAGTTCACTCCAGACCCCCGAGAGGTCCCGAACGAAGGCGAAATAGTAGGCGTACTTGCTCAGGAACAACAGGCCAATCCCCAGGATGGCCTGCCGCTCGATGCGGGCCACCGGATATCGTCGGGTGAGCAACGCCCACAACCAGAACAGGGTGCCGACGAAGAAAAAGGGGTAGGTCCAGCGCACGAAGGAATCCTGGGCTTGCTGGAAGGTCCAGATCACCGGTAGCGAGGCGGCCCCGACCAGCAGCCCCGCCGTATAGACCCGGTACCTGAGCCGTTCGTCGCTCATGGGTTAGCTCCCACTCTGCACCCCCACGGGCCGATCCGGCGCCACATTTGCACACCCGCGGTCGGCATCCTTACCCGCCCCGCAGATCGAGGGCCCGGGCGTGGGCCTCGAGCCCTTCTTCCCGCGCCAGCCGGGCCCCCAGCGGGGCCAGCTTGGCCACTGTCTCGGAGGAGAGCCCCACCACCGGGATCACCTTGAGAAAGTCCCGCACCGCCAGGCCCCCACCAAAGCGGGCCGTGCCCGAGGTGGGCATCACGTGGCTGGGCCCGGCGATGTAGTCGCCCAACGCCTCGCAGGAGTGTTCGCCGAGGAACACCCCCCCGGCGTTTTGCACCCTCCCCAGCCAGCGGGTGGGGTCTTCCACCGAGAGGCAGAGGTGCTCGGGAGCATAGAGGTTGGCCAACTCGAGCGCTTCCTCCAGGCTCCCGACCCGCACCAACCCGCTCTGCTCGAGCGCCTGGCGGGCGATCTCAGCGCGGGGCAGGGTGGCGAGCTGGCCTTGGAGTTCGGCTTCGACCTGGGCCAGCAGGTCCTCGCTCGGCGAGAGCAACCAGGCCTCCGAATCGGGGCCGTGCTCGGCCTGGGCCAGCAGGTCGGCGGCCAGGAGCTGGGCATCCGCCGAAGCATCGGCCACGATCAGGGTCTCGGTGGGACCGGGCAGAGCCTCGATTCCCGCCGCCCCGTAGATCTCCCGCTTGGCCAGGATCACGTAGCGGTTCCCCGGCCCGGCGATCTTGTCCACCCGCGGAACCCGCCCAGTGCCGTAGGCCAAGGCAGCGATGGCCTGGGCTCCGCCCATGGCAAAGAGCCGGTCGGCCCCCGCCACCCAGGCCGCCGCCAGGATGGCCGGATGGACCCTGGGCGGGCTCGCCACGATCACCTCGCCGACCCCCGCCACCCGCGCCACCACCACCGCCATCAACACCGAGGAGATGAGGGGGGCGCTCCCGCCGGGGACGTAGACCCCTACCCGCTCGAGCGGACGCACCAACTGGCCCAGCAAGCCCTCGGCGGTGGCCTGCAAGAATCCCCCTCGGGGCTCGCCCGCATAGAATGCTTCGATCCGCTCGCGGGAGGTCTCGAGGGCGTCCCTCAGCTCACCGCTCAGGTCCTCGTAGGCCTCGCGCCAGACCCGCTTAGGGATCTCTTCGGCGGGGAAGCCATCCAACTGCTCACTCCAGCGGTCCAGGGCCGCGTCCCCCTCAGTCTCGATCTCCCGGAGGATCTGCCGGACCCGCGCGAGTGCCGCTTCGTCCTCGAGAAAAGGCTTTCTGCGGGAAAATCGCTCGCGAACCTGATCGGACTGATAGATCATGTCATGCTCCCGTCTCGGATTGGAAAATTGAGTCAAGGCGGGAGGGATCGCCCCAGGCCCGCCAGCTTGGTTTACCGCCGCCTGCGCCTGCGCTGCCGTTGGCGCGAGCCTTCCCGGTTTTCCGGCTGGGGCTGGTTTTGCTGGGCGCCCCGCTGGCTTTCCTGGCGCTGCACCTGGAGGAGTTGAGCCTCAAACACATGGTCGCCCACTTTTTGCGTCAGCCGCACCGGGTAACCGTCCGCATCGTAGTACAGGAGGCTCAGGCCCGGGCGTAGACGAAATACCCGGGTGGAGGTCTCGCCCCAGGGCAGTTCGAGGGTCTGGTCGGCCAGCCGTTCCACGTACACCCGCCCCCCCACCATGTCGTAGCGCTTGACCTCTTTGGGCTCGAGGTCGAGCCGCGCCACCGCCAGGATCAGCGAGAGGGGGTCGTGCAGTTCGGTCACGTAGGGGATCGCCAGGTCTTCCTTGCCCTGGCTGACCACCACCAGGCCTTCATCCCGTAAAAACTCGACCTCCATCACCCGCGCCTCGCGGCCCTCCACCCGCTCGCGGTAGCGGCGGGGATAGCCGGTGGAGTCCAGTTCGCTCTCCCAGCGCTGGCGGGTGCGGGGTTCACCAAAGCGGGCCGAGGGTAGCTCGACCGTGGCCTCGAGGGTGAGCCGCGAACCCGAACGCAGCGGCTCGAGGGTGATCCGCTGTTCCCCGGCGGCCTGCCCGGCGAAACGCAGGTTATAGCGCAGTGTCTGGGGAATGACTACCATGCCCTCTGATTTTACCCCACTGCGGCAATAGCCGGGGCGGTCCCCCAAACGGGGGTGTCGGCTCACGAAGTCCACATGTAGGCTCGAGGTAAGGAAGGCCCAGGGGGTTAATTGGGTATGAAGAGAAACAAGGGTATCGCGCTGGTGGTGGCGCTCCTGGCGGGGGCGCTGTTCCTCACGGTGATCTTGGCGGTGGTGTCGAACCTTTCGATCTCCACGCGCCGCCTCACCACCGACCAGAATCTGACGCTTCAGGCCAAGTATGCTGCCGAATCCGGACTCTCGCTGGCCCGCACCCAGACTGAAGCCGCCATGTACCAGATGAGCTACATGGTTTCGCGGATCAACCTCCCCAAAAACTACCCCTTCAACACCAGCCCCGGCAGCGATCTGCTGACCCACGTCGCCCGCTTCTGCAACGTAAGCCGGAGTTCGCTCCCGGCTCTTGATACCACCCTGGCAAACGGCCCCGGCAAGAACGACCCTAACGTTAACAATCTCTGTCAGTTTAACCCCGGGGCAGACGTCACCGGCAATAACCGTTGGAGCTTCTTCACGGATTTCATTCCCTCAGACGCAATCAACGACTATAACAACGCCAAGGATGAAAAGACCAACCAGCTCCTCAACACTACCCGGCAGATCTCCGACCCCAATCTGAAGGCTCTTTTTAACCGCTTGTTCGGCACCGGTCAACCTCAAGGGTTTAAAACAATCACCACGACCAATGGAGTAGAGACTGGCTATGAGCTCCAATCGTCTTTGTTTACCCCTTTAGGGGTCAATGCTCGGCAGATCGGGGGCAACTGGGTGCTGACTTTTAACTTTATCCCCACGCCCAGCACCTCGACTGGCATGCTGCGCGACGCTGGCGACCCTACCAAGATTTTCGCTAGCCAGAGCCTGTCGCGCTCGTATAGCAACCAGTTCAAAATTTCCGTAACCCCCCCGAGCTTCGCCCAGTTCCTCCAGTTCACCGACTTCAACACACCCAACGGCCCCAACAGTGGACCCGCCGATCTGGTCTGGTACGCCCCCAACCAGCTCTATGATGGCCCGGTCCACACCAACGACTTCCTGGCTTTCATGGCCAACACCAAGGACTACGGAGCCTGGTTTGGTGGGAAGGTCTCCAGTGCGGGCTGTGTCCGAACCACCTTTACCGCCGACTGTACACCCGCCGACCAGAAGCAAGAGGTTTGGGTAAGAACCCCCACAGCCTCGAGGCTAGACGTCACCAGCGCGATCCCCACTTACACTAACCCCGAGTTTGCCGACAAGAAAGATACCGCAGGCAACGTTATCGGCAAGGACGTGGAATGGGGCGCGAAGCCCATCGACCTTCCCACGGGGAGTTCAAACCAGGAGAGCATGGCGAATCAGGGAGGCATCCTCGTCAACGCCTCCGCCGACCCTCCGAAACCCACCGTCTCCGGTGACTACAACGCCTACCCCTACGGCAACATCAACAACATGCGTTTGTGGGCAGGTAAGGGTGACAACGCGCTCGACGGCACGGACTTTACCGCATCGGATTGGGACCCGAATAAAAACCCGTACAAGGACCCCGACACCGGCGAAACTAAATACGCAGGGGGCTGGAAGCTCAACAGCAACTATCAGTACATCGAGATGGTGCAGGATGTTAAGGGATACGGGGTCTGCGATGATCCCTTTACCGGTATCGCCATCACTAGCAGTAAGACCATCACCGCGTCGGCCTCTGCACCTACTTCTCAGAGCGTAGTGGTCAAGATCACCCGCAACCCGGACTGGCAAGGTCCGATCTATCTCGACACCACCACCAGCATCCCGGGCGGGGGCAGTATCAGCGGCTTGAATACCAACTACGACGGCAAAGGAACTACCTCTACCGGCGCTTCGGACATTACCGTAAGCCTGCCCACCGGGTGGGCAGGGCCGAATACCACCGTAACCATCCGGGGCACGGCGAAGATGGGCACCGGCATCCCACCGGTGCTAGGCGGCGATGACACCCCGCAAACCGATACCCTCACCCTGAACGCCGCGCCAGTTGCCGATTTCAACCCCAGCATGAGCAGCTTCAGCCTGTGCCCTGGGGCGAACTCTAACCGCACCCTCAAATTTGGTCGTAGTAACAATACCCGCCCCATCAGCGTGACTTCTTGGAGTATCACCTCGTTCCCGACAGGTGGCAGTGCCTCTATGGTCACCGTCACCACCAGCCCGCTACCAACTGGCGTGACCGGCAGCTCCACCACCCTCAACGTGGCCGCCATCAGTACTGCGGTTCCAGGGGCCTACAACCTCCGCATCAACCTGACCGATGGGGTGCTGAACAAAACCATCAACGTTACTGTGACCGTTAGCACTCCTTCGGTTACAGGCAGTGTTTCTAACCCTGCTGTTACGTTAAACCGTCCAGTTAGTATTCCAACCAGCAACATTGACGGAGCTTTCGTGGTGACCGTCAATCAAACCTGTGGCACTCAGCCGGTAGGGGTGAGGATCAGCAGCACTTCCAGTTTGCCCGCTGGCCTGGTCATCGCCGACTCACTCAACGTTACCTCCGCACCCTATCAATTCACCGCTCGAATCCAATCAGGCTCAAACGTGGCTGCTGAAACTTACCCGGTGACCTACCAAATTTACAACACCAGCACGAATGCCGTCTTGTTTACGGGAACTGCCAACATCAAGGTCCAGCTCTTCGACTATACCCTCAGCGCCAATAGCCTCACGGTGCCCCGTAACTCGAGCGGCACCGTTACGGTGACGGCCAACCGCGTCAACGGGCACAACCTCGCGATTAACAACATCGTCCTGACCTCTACACTGCCTGCTGGGGTAACCATGGGTTCAGGTCTACCCGGCTCGATCCCAGGCACTGGGAGCAGCACCAGCTTCACTTTGAACGTGAGCAACACTGCTGCTCCGGGCAGCTACACGATCAGTGGTAAAGGGACCGACACCGATGGCACCACTCAAACCTTCAGCTTTACGCTAACCATTCCCACCCCCACCTACACCCTCTCGGTCAATCCCTCCAGCTTCACATTCCGCCAGGGTGAGAGCTACACCATCAACGTAACCGCTACCT
>DASTSL010000013.1:0-32097 GCA_035760705.1 Meiothermus sp.
CAGCAGAGGGGTTAGCAAGTTTACCCCCACCTACAAAGCGACCGGTAGGTCGGTTCGCTTTGCCCCGCTTGGAGTGGGCTCGAGGGTTTTTCAGAAATGGGTGATTACTTAAAGCTCGAGCAGGCCGCGGGTTTTTCCACCCATTCGATAGCCGGCGAAGCTGGCTTTGGCTCTAGCGCAGGCTTCAGTGGGCCGCCGCAACCGGCTCGGGAAGGTATTTGCGACCCCAGGTGTCGATGGCCTCGATGACCTGCTGGAGGGCCTGCCCGGCCTCGGTGAGGGCGTAGCTGGTGCGGGGCGGCATGGTCGAGTGAATGGTCTTGGAGACGATTCCTAGTCTCTCGAGCCGCTCGAGGCGCTGGGTCAGGGTGGCGGGGTTACACCCCCCCACTGCCCGGGAGAGTTCATTGAAGCCCCGCGGACCATCCAGCAGCGTACGGACGATGTGCAACGTCCACTTTTCCTGCAAGACGTTGATGGCCTCGTAAACCGGGCAAAAAGCGTGATCCTCGGCAGCGCGGGTCATAGCAAGCTCATGGTAGCACCGGCCCCTAAGCTTTGTCTAGTGAAATGCTTGACAATCTATAGCACTATGGTCTAGCATTTGCATTGCAAAGTCGAGTAGGCTTTGGCAAAAAGGAGTGCAGCATGAAGTGGAACCTCGATACCAGCCACACCAGCATTGATTTCAAGGTACGCCACATGGGCATCGCAAGCGTCCGGGGAAGCCTCAAGGTCCTCTCGGGAACCGTAGAGACCGACGAGGCCGGGCGCCCGAGCAAGATCGAAGCTGTGATCGATGCCGCCAGCATCACTACCGGCGAGCCTCAACGCGACGGCCACCTGCGCTCTGCGGACTTCCTCCACGCCGAGCAGTACCCCGAAATCCGCTTCGTCAGCACCCAGATCGAGCCACTGGGGGGCAACCGTTACCGCATCCAGGGCAACCTCACCATCCGTGATATCAGCAGACCGGTGACCCTAGAAGCCGAAGTTAGCGCCCCGATCAAAGACCCCTGGGGTATGCAGCGCGTCGCAGCCAGCGCCAGCGGCCAGATCAACCGCAAGGACTGGAACCTCACCTGGAACCAGGTGCTGGAACTGGGCGCTCTGCTGGTGGGCGAGGAGGTCAAGTTCAACCTCGAGGTCGAGGCCGTGGCCCCGGCGCCCGTCGCGGCTCAGTAAACCCGGTTTGGTAAAAGGCCCCTGAGGTTTCAGGGGCTTTTTCTGCCATGCCAAACCCAGGATGGGCTCGACCGCCAAAGGTTGGCGATGATCGCCGGGCAGGACTGCACCTTGTGTCTCAAAGCGGCAACCCTCGAGCCGCTAGGCTAAGGCTCGTGGACACAGGCAAAAAGTACCCCGCCCCCGATATCCTGGTCTACTACCAGCCGCGGCTCTGCATCCGCGCCGCCGAGTGCGTGCGGGGGTTGCCAGAGGTGTTCGATACCTCGCGCAAACCGTGGATCGCGCCCCAACAGGCCAGCGCCCAAGCCATCGCCGAGGTGATCGAGCACTGCCCCAGCGGGGCCTTGCAGTACGAGCGGCTCGACGGCGGGGCCCAAGAGCCTGTCCTGCAGTCCGCGAGCGTTCGCCTGGTGCCGGATGGCCCCCTCTACGTGCGGGGCCCGATCACCCTCAAGGACCCTGAAGGCAACGTGATCTTCCGGAGCACTCGAGCCGCCCTTTGCCGCTGTGGAGCTTCGCAAAACAAACCCTTTTGCGACAACAGCCACCTCCAGACCGGTTTTCAGGCCCCGCCGGGCGAGTTGGATTTGGGGGGCGAGGAGTGAGCATGGCGGCCCGAATCCAGATCTACGGAACCGGCTGGTGCAGCTTTAGCCGCGGCTTTCAGAGCTACCTGCAAAGCCTCCGGATCCCCTTCGAGTTCTTTGACGTCGAAAAAGACCCCAGCGCAGAAGAAGCCGCCCGTCTCATGAACGGCGGAGCGCTCAAGTTCCCGATGGTGGTGATCGGGGAAAACCTGCAAGGCCCCTGGAAACCCGAGGATGGCGGAAAGGTGATGAAAAACCCCCGCCTGGGTGAACTCGAAGCGGCGCTGAGCGAGGCCGGGTTGCTTCGGCCCTAACTAAGCTTGATTTTTCATAGCGCTATATTTAGCATATATCTGAGGAGGCCCGAGGAGTCCGCATGAGCATGGTCCAGGGAATTCATCACATCACCGCCATGGCCGGTGATCCGCAAAAGAACCTCGATTTTTACACCCGGGTGCTGGGGCTGCGCCTGGTGAAGGTGACGGTCAACTTCGACGATCCCGGAACCTATCACTTCTACTACGGCGACGGGCTAGGCAGACCGGGCACCATCCTGACCTTCTTCCCCTGGCCGGGGGCGTTAGCGGGTCGGGCCGGGGTCCATCAGGTCGGGTTGATCTCCTTCGCCATTCCCCAGGAAGCCCTGGGCTTTTGGACCCACCGGCTGCTGGAGCAAGCCGTGAAGTTCGAGGGGCCGCTCCAGCGCGAGGGGCTCTCGCTGCTGCGGCTGAAAGACCCCGACGGGATCCAGCTCGAGCTGGTAGCGACCCCCGCCGCACCCCACGCCGCCCCCTGGCCGGACGCGCCCATCCCCGCCGAGCACGCCATTCGCGGCTTCTACTCAGCCCAGCTGTGGGTGCTGAAGGCCGAGGCCAGCGTGCAGATGCTCGAGTCCCTGGGGTATAAGGTGGTCGGACAGACCGGCAACATCACCCACCTGGCCCCCACTGGCGGGTTCGGGCGTGTCGAGGTGCGCGAGGCCGGGCAGTTCCTGGCCGGGCGCGAGGGGGTGGGTACCGTCCACCACATCGCCTTCCGGGTGCCGGACGACGCAGCACAGCTCGAGTTGCGCGAGCGGCTCGTGCAGCAGGGCATCCGCGCTACCCCCATACGCGAGCGGCAATACTTCCGCTCGATCTACTTCCGCGAGCCGGGTGGGGTGCTCTTCGAGATCGCCACCGACACCCCCGGATTCACCCTCGATGAGCGCTTCGAAACCCTGGGGACGAGCCTGAAGCTTCCGGCTTGGCTCGAGCCCAACCGCGCCCAACTCGAGCTGAGCCTGCCCAAGATCGAGCTTCCGGGGATTGAGGTAAAAGCCTAGCAGTCACGTCGAACGTATCACGCCGTAACTTGTCTAACACCCAGCGTAAGACGCTCCAAAGGAGCCCCCATGAAACCCGTCAACGGCCTCCACCACATCACCGCGATGGCCACCGATGCCCAGCGCAACCTGGATTTCTACGCCGGGGTGCTGGGGATGCGGCTGGTCAAACGATCGGTCAACCAAGACGACCCCGGCACCTACCACTTCTTCTACGCCGATGCCGAGGGCCGCCCCGGCACCGACCTGACCTTCTTCCCCTGGGCCAACCTGGCCGCCCCGCGCAAGGGCACCGGGCTCACCACCGAGGTGCAACTGGCCGTGCCCGAGGGCAGCCTGGCCTTCTGGGAGGAGCGCTTGCGGCGCTACGGGGTGCGGCTGGGAAGCCCCGAGACCCGGTTTGGCGAACCGGCCCTGCCCTTCCAAGACCCGGATGGGCTCGAGGTGGCCCTGGTCGAGACCGGCCCCCGCCCCTTCACCCCCTGGGAGCAGAGCGAGGTCCCCGAGAATCGGCAGATTATGGGCCTGCACGGGGCCAGGCTGTGGGAGCGTACCCTTTACCCCACCGCCGAGTTCCTCCGCCAAGCCCTGGGCTTCGAGCCCGCCGGGCAGGAGAACGGCTGGAGCCGGTTCACCGTGGCCGGGGGCGGATCGGGCAAGTTCGTGGATATCAAAGAGTACCCCAACCTCCCTCAAGGGCGCTGGGGCCGGGGCAGCGTCCACCACATCGCCTGGCGGGTAGACGACAGCGACCACCAGCTACAGGTCCGCGGGCAGATCACCGCAACGGGGATGGGGGCCACGCCGCAGATCGACCGCTTCTGGTTCAAGTCGGTGTACTTCAACGAGCCCGGCGGAGCCCTCTTCGAACTCGCCACCGACGGCCCCGGTTTCGCGGTGGACGAAGACCCTGCTCACCTCGGCGAGCGGCTGGTGCTCCCCCCCTGGCTCGAGCCTCAGCGCTCGCAGATCGAGGCCCTCCTGCCCGAGATTCAACTGCCCACCCCAGCAGCGCAGGTACGGGAATGAGCTTCATCCACCGCTTCGAGCCGGGAACCTCGGCTACGACGCTGCTACTGCTGCACGGAACCGGGGGCAACGAGCACGACCTGATCGGGCTGGCTCGAGACCTCTCCCCCACCGCCAAGCTGCTCTCCCCCCGCGGGAAAGTCCTGGAAAACGGCGCCCCTCGCTTCTTCAAGCGCCTGGCGATGGGCGTGTTCGACGAGGCCGACCTCAAAGCTCAGGCCGCCGACCTGGCCCGCTTCGTCGCGGAGGCGGCGCAGGAATACAGCTTCGATGCCCGCCAGGTGTACGCCCTGGGCTACTCCAACGGGGCCAACATCGCCGCCGCGCTGCTGCTGCTCCACCCGGAGGTGCTGGCCGGGGGGGTTTTGCTCCGCCCGGTGCTGCCGCTCGAGCCCGAGCGACTTCCGAACCTCAGCGGCAGATCGGTTTTCCTGGCCGCCGGGCTCCGCGACCCCTGGTCGCCCACCGCCCGGGTCGAAGCGCTCGCGGAGCGGCTACGCCAGGCCGGGGCCGAGGTCGAACTCCGCTTGAGCCCGGGCGGACACGAGCTTCACCCAGAGGAGTTGGAAGCGGCTCGAGCCTGGCTAGCACGGCGGGCGTAAGCCATCCCCCCAACCCCCCTTGTTTGGTGTGGAGCGCTAGTGCCTTACGGCACAAGGGGGCAGGGTGCGTAGCACTTAGGGGGGATGGCTTTGGGCGTTTTGCGTCTAGCGTTCGGTGTTTCGCGTTAGGCTTCTCCTATGGACTTCGACTTCTCCAAGCTCAAACCCCGGGACCGCTACAAGCTCCTGATCTCTCTGGTGGTGCCCCGCCCGATCGCCTGGGTCACCAGCCTGAACCCCGACGGATCGGTGAACGCGGCCCCCTTCAGCTTCTTCAACGCGATGGGCTCGGACCCCCCGATCCTGGTGCTGGGAATCGGCAACCACGACCGGAGTCGACCCAAGGACAGCGCCGCCAACCTCAAGCGCAGCGGTTTTTTCGTGGTGAACCTGGTCAGCGAGGACTTGGCCGAGGCCATGAACATCACCGCGGTGGAGTTCCCTGCCGGGGTGAGCGAGATCGAAGCCGCCGGGCTCGAGCTTGCCCCTTCGGTCCACGTCGTTGTCCCCCGGATCGCCCGGGCTCCCGCTGCCTTCGAGTGCAGGCTGCATTCGGTCCTCGAGATCGAGCGCAACCGGATCCTTATCGGCGAGGTGCTGGGGGCTTTTATCCGGGACGAGTTCGTCACCGACCCGGAGAAACTTTACCTGGACAGCGGAGCCCTGAGGCTCATCGGGCGGATGGGCGGGCGGGGTGGCTACGTGCGCACCTCGGACCGCTTCGAGATGCCCCGAAAAACGCTCGAGGAATGGCAGGCCGAGCAGTCGGCTGAAACCAAACCGGTAGACTAGGCCCATGCCGGAAGAGACCAAACCCGCCGAGACCCCCAAACCGCTAGACCAAATCTCCGTCACCCAGCACCGCGTAACCATCGGCGGGCAGGAGATCGGCTACACCGTCACCTGTGGCACCCTGGTCTTGAAGGAAGAGGCCGAGAAGGACGGAGCCGCCGAGGGCGAGAAGCCCAAGGCCAGCGTGTTCTTCGTGGCCTATACCAAAGACGACGTGGCCGACCGGAGCACCCGCCCGCTCACCTTCTCCTTCAACGGGGGGCCGGGCTCGAGTTCGGTGTGGTTGCATCTGGGTTTGCTTGGCCCCAAGCGGGTCTTGATGGACGAGATCGGCCACCCCCCGCCCCCGCCTTACCGGCTCGTGGAAAACCAATACTCGCTGCTCGACGTGACCGACCTGGTGTTCATCGACCCGGTAGGCACCGGCTATAGCCGCATGGTGCAGGGGGAGAAGACCAAGGAGTACCACGGCTTCAGGCGGGACATTGAGTCGGTGGGCGAGTTCATCCGGCTCTACACCAGCCGCTCGATGCGCTGGACCAGCCCCAAGTTCCTGATCGGGGAGAGCTACGGGACCACCCGCGCAGCGGGGCTGTCGGGCTATCTGCAAGAGCGGCACGGGATGTTTTTGAACGGGATCATGTTGATCTCGAGCATCCTGGAGTTTTCCACTGCCCGCTTTGGCCCCGGCAACGACCTTCCCTACATCCTCTTCCTGCCCACCTACACCGCCACCGCCTGGTATCACCGCCAACTCCCCGACGACCTCCAGCAAAAGCCCCTGCGCGAGGTACTGAACGAGGTGGAAACTTTCGCCCTGGGCGAGTACGCCAGCGCCCTGATGAAGGGGGCCAAGCTCTCCGAGAACGAGGCCAAGGGGATCGTGCGCAAGCTCTCGAGATACACCGGGCTCTCGCGCGAATACATCGTGCGCACCCAGCTCCGCATCAGCATCTACCGCTTCGTGAAGGAGCTTTTGCGCGAGGAGGGCCGCACCGTGGGCCGCTTGGACAGCCGCTTCAAGGGGATTGACCGCGACGATGCGGGGGAGCAGTTCGAGTTCGACCCCAGCTACGCCGCCATCCAGGGCCCCTACACCGCCACCCTCAACCAGTACGTGCGCGAGGAGCTAAAGTTCGAGAGCGACCTCCCCTACGAAATTCTCTCGAGCCTCTACCAGAGCTGGAGCTACAAGGAGTTCGAGAACAGCTACGTGAACGTGGCCGAGACCCTGCGCAAAGCCATCAGCATGAACCCTTACCTGAAGGTGTTCGTGGGGAACGGCTACTACGACCTGGCTACGCCCTATTTCGCCACCGAGTACACCTTCAACCACCTGGGCTTAGACCCCACCCTGCACGACAACATCTCGATGGCCTACTACGAGGCCGGGCACATGATGTACGTGCACCTGGAGAGCCTGCGGCAGATGAAAGAAGACCTGACCCGCTTTATCCGGGCCGCCATGCCACCTTCCGAGTGAAGCAGCCCTCTTCAAGACCATCTCCTGCGTCTCGCTTCGCTCACACCCTCACCCAAGCGCTATCGGCCAAACCCTCTTCCCAGGGAGAGGGAGCCTAAATCTCGTTACACGTTGCGTAACAGCTCGAGCAGCGCTTGCAAATCCTCGTCCGTCACCGGATCATATAACTCGGTAACGCTCTGCTGGTCGCCGCTCTCGATCAGCAGGGTGTACTTCTGGTAATCGCCCCCCCTGGGCGGGGCCTGCCGCACCGGGTTTTCCAGCAACCCGCAACTGTGGACGATCTCCTCGAGCCGCTCCCCCACCTCGGGCGGAAGCTGGTGGGTGTCCACCTCCACGGGCCGGGATAGACCGGGGAAATAGGCCAGGCCGCCTTCTCGCTGCAACCGGATTCGCATGTCTTTAGGGTACAGCGCAGGCGAGAGAGGATACATGGGCTTCTCTCTCCAACTACCCCTCAAGCCGCAGTTCCACGCCCACGGTCTGCCAGCCCTCGAGCACCGCTTTTTCCTCTTGGCCGCCCGCGCCGTAGAGCTTGGCCGCGTTTTCCACGGTGAGCGTGGCGAACTGGGAGAAATCAGCGTTTTTAGCCAGCCTCTTATCCCGCAGGGTCTCGTACCAGATGCGCCCGGCTTTCTCCCAGGCATAGCCGCCGATGCCCACCGCCGCCAAGTAAAAAGCCCGGTTGGGAATCCCCGAGTTGATGTGCACGCCGCCATTGTCGGACAGGGTGTCCACATAGCCCTTCATGTCGGCAGGTTGGGGGTCTTTGCCCAACACCGGGTCGTCGAAAGCGGTGCCCGGCGCTTTCATCGAGCGCAGGGCGACCCCCTTTACCTTAGGGGTGAACAGCCCTTCCCCGATCAGCCAGTCGGCCCGGTCGGCGGTCTGCTCGAGCCGGTACTGCTTGACCAGCGAGCCGAACACGTCCGAGACCGACTCGTTGAGGGCCCCCGGCTGCATGAAGTAGTCCAGGTTGGCCTCGCTCTGGGTTACCCCGTGGGCCAACTCGTGCCCGATCACGTCCAGCGAGATGGTAAAGCGGTTAAAGAGCCGCCCGTCCCCGTCCCCGAAGACCATCTGATCCCCGTTCCAGAAGGCGTTGTTGTACTGCTTGCCAAAGTGAACGGTGGCCAGGAGCGCCAAACCCTTGCCGTCGATGGAATTGCGGCCATAGACGCTCGAGAAAAAGTCATAGGTGGCCCCTAGTCCGTCGTAGGCCTCGTTCACTGCGACATCCTTGCTGGGGCCGTCCCCTTCTTGGCGCACCGGCTCGCCGGGGAGTTTCTGGGTTCCCCTGGCGTCGTAGATGGTGCGCCGCTTCTGGCCGGTCACCGCCCAGAGCTGGCGGAGATGGGGGGTCAGGCAGAAATCCGCCGCCCGGGCCGAGCGGAGGGTGCTGTCCAACGAGAGGGTGCGAAGCGCGCTGTCGCGTTCTTGAGGGCTGCCGTTGCGGGCGATGGCGGACAGGATGAAGGGCGGCAGGATGTGGTGCGGGAAGCCTCGAGGGTTCACTAGACGCCACCTCCTTGGGTGTCCCCAGATTGTACTTCATTCTGCTAAAAACGTAATTTAGATTGGTCAAAACTGCACCGGGTAGCCGACCGCCGCGAACGCCGCCGGATAGCGCACCGTCTCGCGCAGTTCGGGGCGGTAAGCCGCGAGCGGCTTGGCCTGGTACTCGCACGGTTTCAGGGCGAAAGGCGGCACGATGCCCAGCGTCTCGGCCCTCACGAAACCGAAGCGGGGGTAATACCTTGGGCTGCCGCGCACCAGGACAAGGGGCTCTCCTATTGCTTCTAAGCGACTCAGCCCCTCCTCTACCAGGGCTTTTCCGATCCCCCGGTTTTGGAAATCAGGATGTACGGCCAGCGGAGCCAGCACGACAACTCGACGTATTACTCGGCATTCGCCCGGCTTTCGCCGGAAAAATACGCCTCGAGCCCCACGTAGCTGAACAGGATGTGCCCGGCAATCTGGCCATCGAGCACGGCGACGAGGGAAAGCTGGGGGATATAGTGCGGGGATTGGCGGACCCCGGCCACGACTCGAGCTTCCCGGCTAGCGCCGCGAAAAGACGCCTCCCGGCTAGCGCCGCGAAAAGACGCCGCATTGGGGCCGCCAAACGCCAAGGTGTGGATTTGCTCGACCCGCGCGTACTCGGCAGGAGCTTCAGGCCGGATATCCATAGGTTTCGTGTTTAGGATAAGGCCAGGATCTCGTCCGCCACCCGTTCCCCCGACCGCACCGCCCCCTCCATGTACCCGTTCCACACCGGCGCGGTCTCGGCTCCGGCCCAGTGGATGCGCCCGCAGGGTTTGCGCAACTCCTGGCCGTAGCCCGTCCAGGTTCCCGGGCCGAAGTGCGCCCCGTAGCAGCCCCGCGCCCAGGGGTCGGCCATCCAGTCTTTCTCAAGATACTCCACGTACCTCCGCGCCCTGGGGCCGAAGTAGCGCTCGAGGCAACCCACCGCCGCTTTTTCCCGCTCTTCCCGGCTCAAACGGCTCATCCGCCGCCCGTCCTGGCCCTCCATGAAGCCCAAGAGTACGCCGGGGGAGCCATCCGGGGGCGAGTTGTCGAAGACCAGCCGCACCGGGCCCACGTCGCTATAGGCTTGGCCGGTCAGACCTTCCCTCCGCCAGAACGGCTCGTCGTAGACCACCATCAGCTTGATCACCGATCCTGCCGGGGTGCGCTGGGTGAGCTGGTCGCGCACGCCGGGCAGGGGCGGGTCGTAGACCAGGCGGCCCGCCAGGGTGGGCGGCAGGGTGACGATGACCCGCTCCGCCGTGGCGGTGAACCCCTCCGCAACGACGCAAACGCTGCCTTGGCCCTGCTCGATCCGCCGCACCGGGGCGTTCAGCCGCAGCCGGTCTCCTAACCCCTCGGCCAACCGCTCGCAGATCCGCTGCGAGCCCCCCACGATGCGCTCCTTCTGCGCTCCGTCGTCCACACTGACCAGGTTCTCGAGCCCCCCGCCCGACTTCAGGTAGAAGAGCGCATGCAAGAGCGAGAGGTCGTGGGCCTCGGCGGAAAAAAGCGCCTCGGTGGCGAGGTGAAAGTAACCTCGAGCGTGGGCGGTGCGGGCGTGGGTGCGGATCCAGGTAGCGAAGGTCTGGGCGTCCCAGAGGGGCGCCTTGGGGTGGTTCCAGGGCGCTTCCAGATCGAGGTCGCGGGACATCTGCTCGAGGCAGCGGGCTGAGCGCAACAAGTCGAGCAGGGCCAGAGGCGGGAACTTGGGCGCGGCCTTCCGCCCCGAGCCCATCCTGGAAACCTTGCCCATGAAGTGAACCAGGTGTTCCCCGGTGTTGTAGGTGGGGAAGGTCTCGAGGCCAAACTCCTGGCACAGCGCGTACATCCGGTCTTGCGTGGGGCCGATCCACTGCCCGCCCAATTCCAGGACTTTCCCGTTCCCCAGGTCGTGTTTGAGGATGCGCCCGCCCACCCGGTTTTGAGCCTCGAGGACGAGCACCGACTTTCCCGCCCCTACCAGCGTCCGGGCCGCCATCAGCCCGGATAAACCCGCCCCCACCACGACCACATCCCAGTCGTTCGGCATAGGTTCCTCGGTAATCGGATGCTACACCGCCGAGGCGGGCTCGAGGTCTCACCATAGCTTTGGCGGAGTGACGCATCGCGGCCGGACAAGCAGTGCACAGGAGAGATGTCAGGGGTGCTCCGCACCCGACTCCGCTCACCATGACAGGGATGACCCCATGAAAAGCCGAGGTCTCGAGACACCCGGTATCTGGCTACCATTCGGCCTGACGTTTCAGTGTCAGAATGCTGGGTGATGCAAGTGACGAGGCGTAAAACCCCGACCGTCTGGGTGGGCCAGGTGCCCGTGGGGGGCGACCATCCGGTGGTCGTCCAGAGCATGACCAACACCGACACCGCCGACGTGGAGGCCACCGTGGGCCAGGTCTGGGCGCTGGCCAGGGCCGGTTCGGAAGTGGTGCGGATGACCGTCAACAACGATGAAGCCGCCCAGGCCGTCCCCGAGATCAAACGCCGCCTGGCCGACTTAGGCACCGAGGTGCCGCTGGTGGGCGACTTTCACTTCAACGGTCACATCCTGCTGCGCAAATACCCCCAAATGGCCCTGGCGCTCGACAAGTACCGCATCAACCCCGGCACGGTGGGCAAGGGCAAACAGCAAGACCCCAACTTCAAGACCATGTGCGAGGTGGCCGTAGAATTCGGCAAGCCGGTGCGGATCGGGGTGAACTGGGGCTCGCTCGACCAGGGATTGCTCGACGAGATGATGGACGCCAACGCGGCCCTGCCGGAGCCCAAGGACGCGCACCGGGTGACGCTCGAGACCATCGTCGAGTCGGCGGTACGCAGCTATGACTGGGCGCTCAAATATGGCCTCACCGAAGACAAGGTCATCCTCTCGGCAAAGATTTCCAACGCACCCGATTTGTGGTGGGTCTACCGCGAACTCGCCAAGCGCACCCCCGCGCCCTTACACCTGGGCCTCACCGAGGCCGGGATGGGCGTGAGCGGGATCGTGACCAGCACTGCGGGTCTGGTCCCACTCCTCACCGAGGGGATCGGTGACACCATCCGGGTCTCGATCACCCCGGCCCCCGGCGAGCCGCGCACCAAGGAGGTCGAGGTCGCGCTGGAAATCCTCCAGAGCATCGGGGCGCGCCAGTTCATGCCCTCGGTGGCGAGTTGCCCCGGCTGCGGGCGCACCACCAGCAGCTTCTTCCAGGAACTCGCCCTACAGGTCTCCAAGCGTCTCGCCGAGCAGATGCCCCTCTGGCGCACCCAGTACCCGGGCGTGGAAAACCTCAAGGTCGCGGTGATGGGCTGCGTGGTGAACGGCCCCGGCGAATCCAAGCACGCCGATATCGGGATCTCCTTGCCCGGAACCGGCGAGCACCCGAGGGCTCCGGTCTACGTAGATGGGCAGCTCAAAACCACCCTTCAAGGGGAGACCATCGCCCAGGACTTCATGGCGATGGTCGAGGAGTATGTCCAGCGCAAGTACGGGAAACAGTTGGCCTGAAGGGCTTATCGCCAATCAGCGTGCCCCCAAGCGGAAACGCAGCAGCCGCAACTGGAAGTACAAAAAGCAGCCCACGCAAAAACCCGTGGTCAGGTTGATCGCGGCGAGCAGGGCCACGATGATCGCCAACCCCCACCCCACCATCGGCATCCCGAGCAGGAACATCAACCCGGAAAGACCCAGGAATACCGCCCCCACGGTGCGGGCAAAGCGGTGCGGGCGGGGGTCTTCGTTCACGGGTTGCCGGGGGATCCGAAGGACCCGCTTGAGCAGGGCCATCAGGTCGTAGGGCAGGTGCTGGGAGACCATCAGCACGAACAAAACCCCCACCACCCAAGGTCGCTGCAAGAGAAGCGCTAGGGGGATCAGCGCGGTGAGCAAGGTCTGGTTGAAGCGAAGTTGGTTCCGATCGGTCATCCGGTCAGGGTACTGGCTCGAGGCTCGAGCAACTGCACAAAAGATTACAAAGTTTGTTAATTATTTACGGGCATGCCAACCCCACTCGCTCTATGGCCCTCTTCACAACAAGCGAGCCAGCGGAGCGGCGACCCGGCCCGAGGGGCCGCAGCCAATGGCCGCTACAAACTGCGGGCGAGCGATCCGCACCCCGCCGCTCAGAAATACTTGCCGAGGTCTACCGTCTCGCTATAGGTGGTCTGGCCCTGGCTATCCTTGAAGCTGAGCTTCCCCGTCCCGCTGACCTTTCCGCTCGCGGCAAGGTCGCTCAGGTCGAAGCTATAGTTGATGAGCCCCAAGAAGCGCGACTGCGGGCGGGAACCCTGGATCGAGAAGATATCGGTGTAGGGCCCGTCCACGCTGGGCTTGGCGGTGTAGGTCTTGCCCCCGACCTCGAGCGTGGCCTCCTGGTATTGGTCGAGGTAGCTGCGCTGGCGGGTCTTGCCCTCCTCGTCGGTGATCTTGCCGCTGCCGTAAGCCTTGGTCCACTGCTCGACCTCCTGGTCCACCGTGTAGGGGCTGTGGGTGAAGACCACGAAGGTCAGCTTGTTCTTGTAGCGGTCTACCACCGCGTTCAAGGCCGCATCGGTGACCGGCTTGCGCTGGATGGACTCGAGGTAGCCGAAGTAGCGCACCCGCTCGTAGGGGGTCGCCACGATGATGGCGTCCACCTCCCCGTCTCCCGGTTTGAGCGAGACCCCGTCGTTATACTCCTTGAGCAGATAGTCGCTCAGGATGTAGCCGTTGCGCGGGGTGTTCATCGCGCTGCCTTCTTTGAGGGCTTTCTGTATTTCTTCCGTCGTCAGGACAGGCTGGAAGGCCAGCGCCGGGCCCAAAGAAAGGCCGAGCGCGGTCAGGACCAGCAGGGTACGCTTGGGCATCTGGGGTTTCCTCCTTCAAGCTTAGTTGGGCCGCGGATTAGGGCGGTTTGCATTGGTGTTGCCCAGCTTGAGGATGGCAAACCGCCTCCCCGATGGCGTTTCTCTCCCCCGCTCGGCAGAAGTTCCGGCGACCGCCCTAAAAGGCTCGGCTACGCCCCGATTGGGCCCTACTCGAGCGTAACCGAGCCAGCCCTAAGGGCTAAGGCAGGGTGAAGATGGCGATCCTCGAGGGGACCGCGTTCACCCCGGTGGCCCCGCGCGAGGTGTTGCCGGCAGGAACCGCGATGTACTGCTTGCCGCCCACCACGTAGGTGGCGATCCCGGCCCCGATGGGGGCTTTATCGATGTTTTCCTGGAAGAGCACACTGCCGTTATTGGCGTCCAGCACGTAGAAAGTGCCGTCGGTATCGCCCACCAGCACCAAGCCGCCCGCCGTCGAGGTCACCGGGGTGGCCTTACGGATGCCGCCGTCGGTGGTGTGCCGCCAGAGCATCCGCCCGCTGAGGGCGTCGAAGGCGGTGGTGTAGCCCTTGGAGCTTTCGATGGGGTCGAGCTGCATCGAGCCGCCAAAGAAGAGCTGGCCGCGCACGTAGCGCACCTCGCCCAGCTTGACTACCCCACACCAATCGATCGAGTTGACGTAGAGGAGTCGGGTCACCGGCGAGAACGATGGCCCCGACCATTGGCTACCCCCGGTGTAGTTGGGGCAGATCGGGGTACCCTCGGCAGTGGGGGGCTGGTCGGCGTTCTTGATGGTCACGGTGGGCACCTTGTATACCTGCTGCTTGGTGCTCTCGTCGTAGGTGAAGAGGAAACCGGCCTTAGTGGGCACGCTGGCGTAGAGCTTGCCGTTGAGCCGGAAGAGCAGCGGGGCTACCGAGGTGTCGTAGTCCTTATCGTCGTTGGGGAGTTGCTGGTAGTAGTGGTTGAGCTTGCCGGTCTTGGCGTCCAGCACGATCATCGAGTTGGTAAAGAGGTTGGCCCCTGGGCGGTAGTTGGCAGCGAAGTCGGGGGCAGGGTTACCGATGGAGATATAGATCATCCCGCTCTCCCGGTCGAGGCTGTAGCTGGTCCACATCGAGCCACCGCCGGTGGTGGTGGAGTCAGCGTTTTCCCAGGTGTTGGCCCCTTCTTGGTCGCCGGTAGGGATCACGTCGAAGCTCCAAGCTTCCGAGCCATCCTTCACGTTGAAAGCGTGCATTTTGGCTTTGATGCCCCAGTCCGCCCCGGCCTCGCCCATAAAGACCAGGTCATTCCACACGATAGGAGCCGAGCTGGTGAAGTAGCCGTTGGTGGAGTCCTCGATCTTCTTGTCCCACAAGAGTTGGCCGGTGTTGGCGTCGAGGGCGATGATGTGGGCGTCGCCAGTCCCGCGGAAGAGCATCCCGTTGTAGATCGCCACCCCACGGTTGGTGGCCAGCGCCACTGGGCCACTGGGGGTATAGGTGTGCTCCCAGAACTTTTTGCAGTTGGTGGCATCGAGCGCGATGGTGCGGTTTTCCTTAGTGATGAACATCACGCCCTTGTAGACCACCGGGGTGGCCTGAAAACCCCCCAGGTCGCCCAGATCCAGGGTGCAGACCCGCTTCAGGTTCTTGGCGTTACTGCGGTTGATGTTCATCGCGGTGGCGAAGCGCTGGCTCATGTACCCTTTGTTGTTCATCAGCCAGGAGTCCAGGGAGAACTCCGAGTTGTTGAGTTCGGCCTGGGTGGGCCCGGTGATCTTAACCGGTAGCGGCGCGCTCACCACCGTGGCTGGTCCTTGCGCGGCCTGGGCTACGGTAGAAAACTTGAGGTCTTTGAGATCGGCCCTAGCCAGCGGCTTGTCACCAGGTTTGAAGCCGTTGGCGCTCAGGACGTGAGCCAGGATGGCCAGGTACTGATCCTGGCTGAGGCTGCCGGGGGCGGTCAGCGGCATGGTGGTGGACATGATGTAGTAGAAGTCCTCGAGCGAGTTCTTCTGCCACTTGTTGAGGAACTGATCTCCCTTGAGGGGTGGCCCCGATTGCCCCTGGAGCTGCGTCCCGTGGCACATAGCGCACTGCGCCTGGAAGATCTGCTGCCCCTGGCTGGCCTGGGTAGCGGTAAAGCTCACCTGGGCTTGGGCTAGCGCCCCTGAGCCAAAGGCCAAGACTAAGGCCAGCCAGATTTTCCTTTGGTTAGCGACCCACTTTCTCATTTTAATGCTCCCTTCCCTTCCAATTCCTATGCTCACGACCGCGGGGCTAAGCCGGGTGTTCAGCCATGTTCTTCAGGTCTCACCCCCTTCCAGGGCAAGCTCGGTATGGGGGTTGGGATAAAGTCCCGCGTACCCCGATTGCCGCGAGATCTGCTGGGCGTAGTCCATCACTGCCTGGGCATAAGTCGGAATGGACTCGAGGGCTAAGCGATACGAAGGCCCGGCCAGGCTAAGCGCCCCAATCACCCGACCTTGCTGGTTAAAGATGGGAGCGCTCACCGAACGGGTCTCGAGGTCATAATCTTGATCCCCTAACGAATAGCCCTGCCGGTAAGTGCGCTGCATATCCTCCAGCAAAGATTCGGGACGAGACAGGGTATGGGGGGTATAAACCGGCAACTCGGGCAACCGCTCCAGGAGGCGCTCCCACTGAGCTTTAGGCAGATAAGGCAACACCGCCCGGCCCCCCCCGGCGTGCAGTGGGAAAGCGTGGCCGACGAGCGAAGCCCAGCGCACCGCCCGGTTACTCTCGCACAGGTCCAAGAGGATCATGCTCTCCCCCGAGAGGGCCCCCAAGGCCGCGGTCTCGCCGGTCGAACGGACCAGTTCGCTCAGATAGGGGCGGGCCAGTTCGGCCAGGGAGAGGTTGACCCGGTGAGCCGCCAGCGCCAGGGTGCCGATCACGCTCGATAGCACGTAGTGCTGGTCGTCCTCCAGCCGCACCAGCCCGGCCCGCTCGAGCGTGCGCAGCGAACGAAAAGTCTGGCCACGATCCATCTGGGTCATTTCCGCGATGCGGGCTGCGGTGAAGCGATGGGGCGCTTCACCAAACACCAACAGGATTTGTAAGGTCTTGTAAGCCGCTTGAATGACATATCGGTCCATGGCACGGTTGCTTTGATGAAGCTTTTTGTTTTATTGAATAAAACAAATTTACTAGATGATATGTCACCAGCTTGGTTTTGTAAAGCGCCGGTCCTAGAACGCTGTCTTGCCTAAGCAGGTCTAAGAGGACGCCGGCTGCTTCCACAGTTTCTTGGCCCGACCTCGTGCCCCACGCTGCCACCACCGCCCTAGGCATAAAGCTTTGCCCGGATCAGGATGTGGGCTGCCTAACACCTGCAGCCTCGGGCACAGAAGGTTGCTAAACTTGGGGCGTGATCACCTCTCCCCTGCTCGAGTCCCCCCACGGCTTCACCACCCGCGAGGGCGGGGTCTCGAGCGGTCCTTTTGCCAGCCTCAACCTCTCCTGGGCCACCGGCGACGACCCCCAGAAGGTGGCCGAGAACCAGCGCCGGGTACTTGAGGCGTTTGGCCACCCACCGGTGGCCGCCCTCGACCAGATCCACAGCAACGTCGTTCACGTCGTTAGCGGCCCGGGAACCTGGGAGGGCGACGGCCTCCTGACGAATACGCCGGGTCTGCTTTTACGGGTGGGGGTGGCGGACTGCTACCCGGTCCTGTTGGAAGACCCCACCATCGGCGCGGTGGGGGCGCTGCACGCAGGCTGGCGGGGGGTCATCACGGGGATCCTGCCCAACGCGCTCGAGCGGATGCACGAACACTACGGCAGCCGGATGGGAGACGTCCGGGTCGCCATCGGCCCCGGCATCTGCGGCCAGCACTTCCAGGTGGGGCCGGAGGTGGTCGAGCGGTTCGAGAGCGCCGAGGTCTGGGCTCAGGTCGCCCAGACCTCAGACCCCGGAACCCCGACCCCGATCTATTGGCCCGACCCCACCACCCCAGGCCGTTACCGGCTGGATCTGCTCGAGGCCCTGAAAATCCAGGCCACCCGGGCCGGCATCCTCCCACACAACCTCTGGGCGCTGGGGGCTTGCACCTCCGCCGACCCCCGCTTCTTCTCCCATCGCCGCGACCAGGGCAAAACCGGGCGGATGTGGGGGGTGATCCAGGCCAAGCGCTGAACGCCAGATTTCTTTAGCCAAAGCTCTTGCAATACGCGAAGGATTTGAAAACGTCTTGCCTTTCGCGTTCAGCGTTTTGCACCTTCATTTAGCCATCGTTTACATCTTTGAACCTTGTTTATATTCTCTGGCTAAGCTGAGCCTGGTTCGACGTGACGGGTTCACCGAGCGCGTGCGAACCGGAGGGTAGACTGGACTTATGCTCCACTCCTCGCTGCGCTCGGCAAAACAGCGGCTCAGGCCCAAAGAACGGCTCGAGTCGTTGTATCAGCTCACCCCCGAGTGGCTGCAAGCGCGTGGGCTCAAAGGCGTGATTTTGGACCTGGACAACACCCTGGTGCCCTACAAGTTCCGCGGCGAGCCCACCGCCGAGTTGCTGGCCTGGGTCGAGGGGCTCAAACGGGCCGGGGTCAAGCTGTTTCTGGTCTCGAACGCCCGGCGCAAGCGGCTGCGCTACTGGAGCGAGAAGCTGGGAGTGGCCGGAACCGGTCTGGCCTTCAAGCCCTGGTTCGGCTTCAAGAAGGGGTTGCGGCGGCTGGGGCTCTCCCCCCAAGAGGTCGTGGCGGTCGGCGATCAACTCTTTACCGACGTGTTGGGGGGCAACCTAGCCGGTCTGCACACCGTGCTGGTGCCGCCTCTGTCACGCCGCGAATTAGGCTACACCCGGCTGGTGCGCCGGTTAGAACGCTGGGTTTTGGATCAGCTCGGATAGTGGAGGCGGGGAATGCACGTACTGACGATTGGCGATAAACGATTGGGCGCGGCCCTTCTGGATATGGGCCTCCTGGAGGACGAAGACCTCCAGCGGGCCATCGAACGCCACCGCGAGATCGGCGGCAGCCTGGTAGAGATCGTGGTGGAGATGGGGCTCTTGTCGGAGCGCCGGGTGGCCCAGGCCATCGAGGAGATCTTCGGGATCCCGCTGGTGGAGCTTTCCGAGGTGGAGATTCCCTCCGAGGCCAAATCGCTGATCCCCGCCGAAAAAGCCCGCGACCTCGAGGCCATCCCCTTCGCCTTCGACGGCGGGCTCTTGCGGGTGGCCCTCCTGAACCCGCTCGATAACCTGGTGCTGGAAGAACTCGAGGACCTCACCGGCCAGATCATCGAGCCCTACCAGACCACCCGCGCCTCCTTCCGCTATGCCCTGGCCAAGCACTACCCCGAGCTGGGCCTGGAAGTCCCGGCCCCGCCCAAAGCCGCCACCCCCGCCGAGGTCAAGCTGGGCGACTTGCTGGTCGAGAAGGGCTGGCTCAGCCCGGAAGCCCTCCAGAGTGCCCTAGCCGAGCAGGAGAAAAGCGGCGAACTCCTAGGCCGGGTGCTGGTGCAAAAAAGCTTAGTCAGCGAACTCCAGCTCTACCAGGCCTTGGCCGAACAGGCCGGGATGCAGTTCCTCAACGAACTCCTCAAGGAAGGCGACCTCCCCGAGCCCCAGCCCGAAGTCACCGCGCTCTTCCTCCGCACCGACGCGCTGCGTTACCAGGCGGTGCCGGTGGACATGGAAGGCAAGACCGTGCGGGTGATCCTGGCCGACCCGCGCCACCGCGAGGAGGTGGCCCGGCTCCTGGACAAGCCCGCCAAGTTCATGCTGGCCACCCCCAAGGTCTGGGAGGGCATCTTCAACAAGGCCTACCCGGAGAAAGCCCGGCTAGGCGAGACCCTGGTGCAAAAGGGTAAGCTCGGGCGCGAGGCTCTGCAAGAAGCCTTGAGCGTGCAGCGCCGCCTGGGCAAGACCCGCCCCTTGGGCGAGGTGCTGGTGGAACTCGGCTACGTCAAGCCGGAGGATATCGAGGAGTCCTTGCAGAAACAGCGGCAGGGCGGGGGCCGGCTCGAGGACACCTTGATCCAGTCCGGCAAGATCAAGCCAGAGATGCTGGCCAAGAGCCTGGCCGCCCAGCTCGGCTACCCCTATATTGACCCGCTCGAGCAGCCCCCTGATCCCTCGGTGCTGATCATGGTCCCCGAGGCCACGGTGCGGCGCTATAACGTCTTCCCTCACCACATGGAAAACGGCACCCTGGTGGTGCTGATGAAAGACCCCCGCAACATCTTCGCCATCGATGACCTGAAGATGATCACCAAGCGGGAGATCCTCCCTGCCGTCTGTACCGAGAGCGCCATCAACAAGCTCATCGAACGTAGCTATGGCGGCGGCGGGGACATGGACGAACTCGCCAAGGAGTTCGAGAAGAAGAAAAAGCAAGAAGAGGAAGTCAGCACCTCCGCCCTCGACGACAACGCGGTGGTGCGGTTGGTCAACAACATCATCCGCGAAGCCTATATCCAAGAAGCCTCGGATATCCACATCGAGCCGCGCCAGCAGGAGATCCTGGTGCGTATCCGCGTAGACGGCAACCTGCGCGAGTACATGAAGCTCCCCAAAGGGGCCGGTCCAGCCATCGCCAGCCGCGTCAAGATCATGGCCAACCTGGACATCGCCGAGCGCCGCATCCCCCAAGACGGTCGGGTGCGCTTCCGTGAGCGCAGCATCGACTTGGACTTGCGGCTTTCGACCTTGCCCACGGTGTATGGCGAGAAGATCGTGATGCGTCTGTTGCGCAAGGCCACCGAGATCCCCGAGATCGAACAACTGGGCTTCGCGCAAAACGTGTTCCAGCGCTTCGAGGACGTGATCTCCAAGCCCTACGGGATCTTTCTGATCACCGGCCCGACCGGAAGCGGTAAGTCCTTCACCACGTTCTCGATCTTGAAGCGCATCGCCACCCCCGAGAAAAACACCACCACCGTCGAGGATCCGGTGGAGTACGAGATCCCCGGCATCAACCAGACCCAGGTCAACCCGGTAGCGGGGCTCACCTTCGCTAAAGCCTTGCGAAGCTTCCTGCGTCAAGACCCGGACATCATCATGGTCGGTGAGATCCGCGACTCGGAGACCGCCAAGATCGCCACCGAAGCGGCCCTTACCGGTCACTTAGTGATCGCCACCCTGCACACCAACGACGCCGCCGGGGCGGTCACCCGCCTCGAGGAGATGGGCGTCGAACTCTTCAATATCTCCGCCGCCTTGGTGGGGGTGCTGGCCCAGCGCTTGGTGCGCCGGGTCTGCGAGCACTGCAAAACCGAGGTCGAGCCCGATCCCCAGGTGCTGCGCCGCCTCGAGATGGGCGACGCCGATATCCGCGGCAAAAAGCTCTACAAGGGGGTGGGCTGCGAGCGCTGCAACGGCACCGGCTACAAGGGCCGCGCTGCCATCCACGAGCTGATGGTGATCAACGAGGAGATCCGCGCAGCCATCGTGGCCGGGAAGTCGGCCACCGAGGTCAAGGACGTGGCCCGCAAAACCGGGATGTCCACCCTGCGTGAAGACGGCATCCAAAAAGCTTTTATGGGGATCACCACGCTCGAGGAAGTGCTGGCCCGCACCATCGACTAGTATGCCGGTCCTCAACCCTTTTATGCACCGACCTTTTCGCCCAGTAAGCTGCTCCCGATGAGGGGTAGCGAGGAGTGTAAGTATGGCTAAAGTGCCCGATATCGTAGACCTGCTCACCCTGGCGGTGGACCGCAACGCCTCGGATCTGGTGATCACGGTGGGTCTGCCGCCCATGATCAAGATCGACGGGGAGTTCCACCCCACCGAGCACGAGGCCCTCACCCCCCAAGACACCCGCCGCCTGATGTACGCGCTGATGGACGAAAAGCAGCAGCGGCACTTCGAGGAGGAGAAGGAGCTGGATTTCTCCTTCAGCCTTCCCGCCAAGGGGCGCTACCGGGTCAACGTGTTCTTGCAGCGCGGCAGCGTGGGCGGGGTGCTGCGGGTGGTGCCCAGCGTGGTCAAGAGCTTCGAGGAGCTGGGCCTGCCCAAAAACATCGGCGAGCTGGCCCTCACCCCGCGCGGGCTGTTGCTGATCACTGGCCCAACTGGGTCGGGTAAGTCCACCACGCTGGCCTCGATGATCGACTACATCAACGAGCGCCGCCGCGCCCACATCGTGACCATCGAAGACCCGATCGAGTTCTTCCACCGCCACAAAACCAGCATCATCAACCAGCGCGAGATCGGCTCGGACACCCACGGCTTCCAGAAAGCCCTGCGCAGCGTGCTGCGCCAGGCCCCCGACGTGATCTTGGTGGGTGAGATGCGCGACTACGAAACTATCTCAGCGGCCATCACCGCCGCCGAGACCGGCCACCTGGTGATGGGCACCCTGCACACCAACTCCGCCCCCGAGACCGTGGACCGCATCATTGACGTCTTCCCCGAGGCCCAGCAGGAACAGGTGCGGGTCCAGCTCGCCAACAACCTGGTCGCGGTGATGACCCAACAACTGCTGCCCAAGGCCTTCGGGGGAGGCCGGGTGCTGGCCTACGAGCTGATGATCGCCACCCCGGCGGTGCGGGCTTTGATCCGCGAGGGCAAGAGCCACCAACTGGTCTCGGTGATCCAGACCGGCGGCCAGTACAACATGATCACCATGGACGCCTACCTGGCCGACCTCTACAAGCGCAAGCTGATCACCTACGAGATGGGCCAGAGCCGCGCAGTAGACCCCAAGGAGTTCACCCGCCTGGCCAACGCCGGGGCTCCGACGGCCCCGGCCAACGTGGGCGCTCAACGCCGCCCCTGAGTCGAAGCGACCTGCGAGGAGACCCTTCGGGGTCTCTCTTTTTTGGAGTTGAATGCGAAAACCCGCGGCTTGCGGAGAAGGTAGGTGGGATGCGGCGGAACCCCACTGGCGCTACGCGCTCCCTTCCCTCCGGGAGGCTGGGGTATGGCATAGCCCGGCACGGCTCCTGGCCTCCCCACGAGAAGCCTAGTTAAGCTTGCCTCAAGAGCGACTTCACCCTCCGATCTCCCGGCAGGATAAGACTATCTCTATGATTCGCTTTCTTGGCCTGGCTTTGATCGTGACCCTGCTCGGTTGCAGCCAGGGCGGAGCCGCTAAAGACGATATCTTCAAACCGCCTCTTGGGCCAAGGGGTTAACTTCGGCAACGCCCTCGAGGCCCCCAACGAGAGCGACTGGGGCATGGTGCTCGAGCCCGGCTTCTTCGACTTGGTCAAACAAGCCAGGTTCAGCCACATCCGCCTGCCGGTGAGCTGGACGACCCACGCCAGCCAGACCCCACCCTATACGGTTGACCCCAAGTTCTTCCTTCGGATTGACTGGGCGCTCGAGCAGGCCACCCGCCGGGGCTTGCGCGTCGTCTTGAACGTTCACCACTACGACGAACTCAACGATGACCTCACCGGCGAGGAAGCGCGGGCCCTTGCCCTTTGGAAACAGATCACCAAGCGCTACAAAAACCAGCCAGGTTTGGTCTATTTCGAGGTGCTCAACGAGCCGCACGGCAAGTTCAACGACAACCCCCGGCTTTGGAACAATTACCTGGCCAAAGCTATCGGGATCATCCGGCAATCGAACCCCACCCGCCCCCTCATCGTAGGGCCGGTAGGCTGGAACGGCATCGGACAACTCCGCAACCTGAAGCTGCCGAGTGACCCCAACCCGATCGTGACCGTCCATTACTACGAGCCCTTCGCCTTCACCCACCAGGGGGCGGAATGGGTCAACCCCTCCCCTCCGGTGGGCACCGCCTGGACGGGAACCAAACCCGACTGGGCCGGGCTCTACTTCCACTCCGACGAGGGGGCCGAGGGCTACACCGCACTGGCCTTCCGGACGAACCCGGCGGTCAACCTCAACATCAGTTGCAACAAAGCGGGGGGCAAAGCCCTCACCACCCAGGCCAACCTCGAGACCGCCCTGCAAAACCTTGACGCATAACGTATAAGTCGGTATATTGTTCTTATCGAACTCGGGGAAACCCGAGCGTTTTTATTTTGGGTTAAGCGGCCTGCCGGGGCTTGAGGGTATCCTCTAAGGCATGAGTGACCCAGTGTTCGTGAACGGTTGGCTGGACGTGCTGCGCGAGGCAGTCGAAGGCGGAAGACCCGGTGAAGGCACGGCTTTCCTCGACAACACCAAGGCCGACGAGAGCGGGAACAGCGGCTTGCTCGCCGCGCTGGACGGCCTCACAGCAGAGCAAGCCTCCACCCCTACCCTCCTCGGAACGAGCGTCGCCGCACACGCCGCGCATACCGCCTATCATCTCGAGGTCAGCGTGCGCTGGGCCAAAGGGGATCGCGGCCCGTTCGACTGGAAAGGTAGCTTCGAGCCTCGAGCGGTGGACGAGGAAGGCTGGCGGGCGCTAAGGGCCAAGGTCCGTGCCGCCTACGAGGGCATGGTGGGGCTGGCCCAAAACACGAGCCACTGGGACACGGACGCAGCCGGAGGCTTGGCGGCTGCACTGGCCCACGTGGCTTATCACCTGGGCGCGATCCGCCAGATCGTGAAGCTGGCCCGGTAAATCTCATATAGTTCGAGCATGGGAATCAACCAGGACGACCGCAACCTCGCCATCATCGCCCACCTGGCTCCGCTCGCCGGGTACTTCGCCGCCATCGGGCAAATCCTGATCCCGTTGTTGATCTATCTGCTCAGCCAGCGTCCTTTCGTCAAGGCTGCGGCCAAGGAAGCCCTCAACGCCCAGATCAGCTTTACCATTTACGGGCTGATCGCCTGGCTTTCCTTGTTCGTGTTGGTGGGCTTCGTCCTGATCCCGGCGCTGGCGATCTTCGTGATCTGGACGATGATCTCCGCGAGCCTGACCGCCTCACGCGGCGAACTCTACCGCTACCCACTCATCATCCGCTTTTTCAGCTAGAGCAGCGGACGGGACTCATGGCGCAAGTCGTAGTGAGAAACTCCCCTGGGAAGCGGTCTGCCACCTTTTGCTCCCGGCCCAGCAAAATGCAAACCGCTTTAGCGAAGCCTCTACCCTCGAGCCCATCACTTAGGGGACTCAATCCTTCAAGTAGCGGTCGAAAAACGCCACCGAGCGCCGCATGGCCAGGCTAAAGCTCTGGCTTAGGTTGTGGTCATTGCCTTTGTAGACGTAAAACTCGTAGGGCTGCTTGGCCTCGCGGAGTTGCCGGGCCAAGGTGCGGGAGAACTCGAGCGGCACCACCTTATCGGCGTCCCCGTGGTGGAGCTGGATCGGCCTCATGCCTTCGGATAGGTAGCTGTTGGGCGAGATGGCTTTGTAAAAGGGGTCGTTGAGCGCGGCGGTGATGGGGTTCCGCTGCTGGGCCTGGCCGCCGTCTCGCCTGCGCCAGTTGTAGACCAAGTCCTCGTAAGGGGCCACCGCCCCGGCCCAAATCACCCCGGCTTTGATGGTCTTGTCGATCACCATCGCCCGCAAGGTGATGTTCCCGCCCATCGAGTGGCCCCACATCCCGATCCGGCTGGGGTTCACCCCCTTGTATTTGCGGAGCGAATGGTAGGCGTTCAGCACGTCCACCGTGTAGTCGGGCGTGGTGTAGGCCGAGGAGGGCTCCCCCTCGGAGTTCCCGTGCCCCCGGTAGTCCGGGCGGAAGACCACGTAGCCGTTGCGGGCGAAGCCGTCCACGTAAGCCACATAGCGCTCGGTAGTGCGGTACTCTTTGGGCGGGATATACCCGTGGTTGAACACGATGGCGGGCCAACCCTGGGCCGGGGGCCATCCGTTGGGGACGGTAAGCAAGGCGTAGATTTTGAGCCCGTCGGAGCGGTAGGAGGCCAGGTAGCGCCGGTAGTTGGCACCGGGGGCCAGGGTGCGCTCGAGTGTGATCTCACTCCCCGGATACTCCCGCTCGCGCATCTCGGAGATCATTAGGGGGTGGGTGAAGAAAAGGAGCGGAGCAGGCGGGGAGGCAGTAGGAGCACTGGGACTGGCGGGCGGGGGGCTCGGGCTCTGGGAAAACCGATTCCACCCCAGCCAGGCCAGACCGCCCAGCGCAGCCAGCGCCAACAAAGCACGGAGCATAATTTTATGTTGCCATTCCAAGCTGAGTCGACCCTGAAGCCAGGGTGAGTCATTAAATGCCATCCCGAACGACGGCGCTCGTGCGAAGCGGTGTTTCCGGGTCTCCCTACCCAGCTTCCCGCAAACACGGCCAGGCTCAAAAGGGCACATCGGGATGAACCGCTCTGATAACCAAGGGGCATCACAGCGTTTAGCCGTTAGCGCTTAGCGTTCTGCGTTTGGCCTTAGAATAAAGCCGTATGTCGGGTTTTGAAGCCGTCGTGGGCTTAGAGGTGCACCTGCACCTCAAGACCCAGACCAAGATGTTCTCCCCCACCCCCGCCGAGTACTTCGGGGATGGCCCCAACACCCACGTCCACCCGATTGATCTAGGGCTGCCGGGGGTTCTGCCGAGCGTGAACGCCCAAGCCGTGGATTATGGGATCATGTTCGCGCTGGCCCTGGGCTGCGAGGTGGCCCGGTGGACCCAGTTCCACCGCAAGAGCTACTTCTATCCTGACATGCCCAAGAACTACCAGATCAGCCAGTACGACCGGCCTATCGGGCAGAACGGCTGCTTAGAGGTCGCCGGTGAGCGCATCGGGATCAAACGGGTGCACCTCGAGGAGGATGCTGGGAAGAGTATGCACCCTAGCGGGGCCGAGTACAGCCTGATTGACCTCAACCGGGCCGGGGCTCCCCTCATCGAGATGGTAACCGAGCCGGACATCAAGAGCCCCGAGCAGGCCCGGCTTTTCCTCTCGCACATCCGCAGCATCGCCCAGACCCTGGGCATCTCCGACGCCAACCCCGAGGAGGGCAAGATGCGGGCCGACGTGAACGTCTCGGTGCGGCGGGTCGGGGAGGGGCTGGGCACCAAGGTCGAGATCAAGAACCTGAACTCCTTCCGCAGCGTGGCTCGAGCCCTCGAGTTCGAGATCAAGCGCCAAACCGAACTCTTGCGCCAGGGCCGCCGGGTCGAGCAGGCCACCCTGGGCTGGGACGAGGCCGCCGGAAAGACCTACCTGATGCGGGTGAAGGAAGGCGAATCGGATTACCGCTACTTCCCCGAGCCGGATTTGCCACCCCTGCAGATCGAGCAGGGCTGGCTCGAGCGCATAAAAGCCGCCATGCCCGAACTCCCGGCGCAGAAGTTCCGGCGCTACGTGGCCTCGGGCATCCGCGAGTACGACGCGGAGATCCTGGCCTACAACGCCTCGCTCGCCAAGTTCTTCGACCAGGCTTTGGCGGACTACAAGGGCAACCCCCAGTCGCTGGCCAACTGGCTCAACGCCGATATCGCCGGTTATCTCAACGAGCGGATGCTCGAGATCCAAGACACCCGGCTCACCCCGCAAAACCTCGCCAAGCTCGCCGGGCTCCAGGAGCGGGGGGACATCACCAGCCGGGTCGCCAAAGACCTGCTGGGCGAGGTGATGGAGGGGGCCGACCCGGAGAAACTGGTGGAGGAGCGCGGGCTCAAGGTGGTGGCCGACACCGGGGCCATCCGCGCCCTGGTGGAGAAGGTGGTGGCGGCGAATCCGCAGGTGGTGGAGCAGATCAAAGGCGGCAAGACCCAGGCCATCAACGCCCTCTTGGGCCAGGTGATGCGGGAATCCAAGGGCACTGCCAAACCCGATCTGGTACGGCAACTGCTGGCCGAGGTGATCGGGGTCCAACTCGCTTAGGATGAGGATATGGGTGCTGTAAAAGTGTTGAAGCCGGTCAGCCTCGCCGAATACCTCCGCAGCGAACCCGACTCGAGACAGCAGCGGGAATACGTGCGGGGAACCGTGCGGGCGATGGCCGGGGCGAGCGAGCAGCATAACCGCCTGGCGGGGAGAGTTTACGCCCGGCTTCTTCAAGCGGAAGATAGGGGATGTCGGGCGTTTATCGGCGATATGCGGCTGAACATCGGGGACGTTCAATATTACCCGGACGTGATGCTGGTTTGCCAGGACGACCCCTACCAAAAGCGTCATCCCTGTGTTTTGGTGGAGGTGCTCTCACCGTCTACCCGCAACACCGATTTGCTCGAGAAGCGTCTGGCCTATACGGGGATTGAAAGCTTGCAGCTCTACCTGATTCTCGAGCCCCAACACCCCAAAGTCGTGGGGTATTACCGAATCCCCGAAGGTTTCGAGGAACGGCAGTGGGAAGGCGAGGGGACCGTGGAAGTGCCTTGCGCGGGGATCAGCCTCGAGCTGAGCGAGCTTTACCAAAACCTATGAAATACGAAGACGCAGGCGTCAATATAGACCGCAAAGCCGGGGCGCTGAAGGCGGCTTCGGCTAAGATCAAAGGCACCTACACGCCTGAGGTGTTGTGGGGGCTGGGCGCCTTCGGCGGGATGTTCGACGCTTCCAGGCTCAAAGGCCTAGAACAACCCGTCCTCGTCGCCAGCACCGACGGGGTGGGCACCAAAACCTTGCTGGCCGCACAAACCGGGCGCTGGGACGGTCTGGGCTTCGACATCGTCAATCACTGTGTCAATGATCTCCTCGTGCAGGGGGCCAAGCCCCTGTTTTTTCTGGATTACGTGGCGAGCGCGCGGCTCGAGGCCGACGTTTTGGGAGCCGTGCTCGAGTCCCTGGCCGAGGCCTGCAAAGCCGCCGGGATGCCCCTGTTGGGCGGCGAGACCGCCGAGATGCCGGGGGTCTATCACCCCGGCGGCTTAGACCTGGTGGGAACCATTGTAGGCGTGGTGGACCGGCCTAAGATCGTGGACGGCTCGAGGGTAGAGCCCGGCGACCTGATCCTGGCCCTCCCTTCCTCGGGGCTGCACACCAACGGCTACTCGCTGGCCCGCAAGGTGTTCGAGAATTGGGACTTGGAGGAATCCCGCCCCGAACTGGGCGGGATCAGTCTGGCGACGGCCTTGCTCAAACCGCACAAGAGCTACCTCGAGCCCGTCTCCTGGCTGCTCGAGTCAGGTTTGGAAGTGCGGGCCATGGCCCACATCACCGGGGGTGGGGTCTACGAAAACCTGCCCAGGGTGCTTCCCGAGGGGCTGGGCGCGGAGATCCAGACCGGGACCTGGGCGATTCCCCCTATCTTCGGCCTGATCCAGCAACTCGGGCAGGTCGAGCAAGCCGAGATGTTCCGGGTCTTCAACATGGGGCTGGGTTATCTGATTGTCATGAAAGAAAGTGACGCAGAGCAAGCTCTGCAAACGCTGGGCATGGGGTATTGTGTGGGGCGGATCGTCGCGGGAGCCGGGGTAAGGGTCTTATGAAGCGCACGCATGAAGCGGCAACCGATAGGCCCGCCCTTCAGCATCTCCCCCACCCCAAAGTTATGCACACTTCCCTAGCGGTTCGCGTTCGGCCCCTATGAAAGAACTCTGGCTGGTCCGGCACGGGGAAACCACCTGGAACGCCGAGGGGCGGCACCAGGGGCAGCTCAATGTGCCGCTCTCGCCGCGGGGCGTGGGGCAGACCTTCCGCCTGGCCGAGCGGCTACGCACCAGCGGGGTGGCCTTCGATAAACTCTATAGCTCCGACCTCGAGCGGGCCCAGGAGACCGCCCGCCCCATCGCCCAGGCCCTCGACGTGCCCATTTACCTCGACCCGCGCATCCGCGAGATCAACTCCGGGGTCTTGCAGGGGCTGCTGCAAAGCGAGATCGAGGAGCGCTTCCCCGACTACGTACGGGCGGTGCGGGCCGATCCCTGGAACACCCCCCGCCCCCAGGGCGAGAGCATGGCCGAGGTGAGCCGCCGGGTCGAGGCTTTTCTCGACGACCTGCCTGCGGGCCGGTTCTTGATCGTGACCCACGGCGGGGTGATCCGGGCGGCGCTCAAGCTGACCCTGGACCTGAGCGGCAACATCTGGCGGCGCTTCCGCATCCAGAACACCTCGATCACCCGGCTGGTGTTACCCTCCGCCCCGGTTCAGCCCAGGGGCAGCGAGCCCTTGGTTCGGCCCATCGTTGACGGAGTCCCGAGCGGGCAAAGCCTGCGAGAGGAGGGCTACGCCATCACGGTGGGGGACGCCGCCCACCTCGAGCGCTGGGCCGAAGCCCTCACCACCGACGAAGTGGAAGCCGGTTGAGCTTTCTCGTTGGCTGCGCTCCTCATTCCCGAGAACCAGCACCCTCGAGCCTGACCACAAGCTCGTTTGGGGTGAGACTGCTATAAACTTGATTCCATGTTCCAAGGCAAAGTCGTCTTGGTGACCGGGGCCGCCCGGGGCATCGGGCGGGCCATCGCCGAGCTTTTCGCCCAGGAGGGGGCGCTGCTGGCGGTGTGCGACCTGCGCCCCGAGATTCAGGAGTTGGCCGAGAGCCTGGGGGCCTTCGCCTTACGTGCCGATATCGCCAACGAGCGCGACCGGGAACGCTTTGTGCAGGGGGCGGTGAAGGCCTGGGGCCAGCTCGATGTGCTGGTCAACAACGCCGCCACCGCCGCACCGGGCTCGGCCTTGCGGGTGGGGCTGGAGGCCTGGCAGCGCGTGCTCGAGGTGAACCTGACCGCTCCGATGCACCTCTCCGCGCTGGCCGCCCGGGAGATGGCCAAGGCCGGTGGAGGGACAATCGTGAACGTGGCGAGCGTCCAGGGGCTGTTCGCCGAGCAAGAGAACGTGGCCTACAACGCGTCGAAGGCCGGGTTGGTCAACCTCACCCGTTCCTTGGCGCTCGACTTAGCCCCCCTCAACATCCGGGTGAACGCGGTCGCGCCGGGGGCCATCGAGACCGAAGGGGTTTTGGAAGCTATCGCAGCCTCCAAGGATCCGGAACAGACCTTGCAGGACTGGGAAGACCTGCACGCCCTGCGGCGGCTGGGGCAGCCTGACGAGGTGGCCCAGGCCGTCATGTTTCTGGCCTCGGAGCGGGCCAGCTTTATCACCGGGGCCATTCTGCCGGTGGACGGGGGGATGACCGCCAGCTTTATGATGGCCGGAAGACCGGTCTAAGTCGAACATCGGGCTCTCTCCTCGAGATCGGGCCAGTGAAGCCGCTCCAGCGGCCCGGCTAGCGCCGGTACTCAAGTGAAGCCGCTCCAGCGGCCCGGCCATGCCGGTACTCAAGTGTGGAGATACTTAGCTGCGTCAAGCCCCCGGTCTGTGTTGCTCCCAACCCCTGGGGATATCCATTCAAATCTCTTCGACCCTGGTAGTTTGCTGAGCTTTGCGAGACCGCAAAGTCAAACAGGATCTTGCTCCATCTCGTAGCTTCTTTACGTTATCTACGTTAAACATCTCGGTATTTGTCTCACAACAGATCAAAGGGTTTTACGTGTAAGATTGAAAGCGGAGTGCCCATAAGGGGTTTTGCCTGTGCTCGAACGTTTGGAGGTACAAAACTTAGCCGTTCTCGAGGAGGTCACGCTCGAGTTCGGCCCCGGCCTGACCGTGCTGACCGGCGAGACCGGAGCGGGCAAGAGCGTGTTGGTGGACGCGCTCTCGCTCCTGCTGGGCGAGCGGGCCGAGGGGATGATCCGCCAGGGGGCCGAAGCCCTCTTGGTGACGGCCTGGTTCGGCGAGCGGGTCTTTTCGCGGCGGGTCACCAGCAACCGCAGCATCCCCCGGGTGGACGGTGAGGTGGTCTCGTTGCGCGAGTTGGCCGAGGAGACCGGCCAGCATCTCACCATCCACGCCCAGCACGCCGCGCTTTCGCTCCTGGGGCGCAGAGCCCAGCGGGCGCTGCTGGACGCCCTGGTGGACCCGGCTTTGCCCCAGGCTTACCGTGAGGCCTACGCTCGCCACCAGACCCTGCTGACCGAGCAGGAGCGGCTCGAGGCCGCCGCCCGCGAGCGCGAGCGCCGCCTGGACGTGCTCTCCTTCCAGATCAAGGAGATTGACGGGGCCAGGCTCGTCCCCGGCGAGGAGGCCGAACTCAAGCGCGAGGCCGAGAAGCTCCGCCACTCGGAGGCCCTGCGAGAGCGGGTAGGGTTGGCCTCGGGGCTTCTGAGCGGCGAACAAGACAGCGTGGGGCAGGTGGCCCAAGCCCTCAAGGAACTCAAGACCGCCGCCAAATACGACGAGGAGCTGAGCGACCTGAGCCGCGACCTCGAGGCCGCCCTGGATAGCCTCAAGGCGGTGGCCCGCGAACTCGAGGACTACCTGGAGAACCTGGAGGCCGACCCCAACCGGCTAGAAGCCGTGGAGGCCCGGCTGGCCCTGCTCGAGCGCTTGCAACGCAAGTACGGCGACAGCCTGGAGGAGGTGCTGGCCTTCGCCGAGTCGGTGCGGCGGGAATTGGCCGAGCTCGAGGGAGCCGACGAACGCTTAGCGGTGCTGGCCCAGGAGATCGAGGGCTCCCGGCAGGAACTCCTGCGGCGGGGGCAGGCCCTCTCCCAAGCCCGCGCCAAAGCCGCCGAACGGCTTTCCAAGGAGGCCACCAAGGAGATTCGGGCCCTGGGGATGCCCGAGGCCCGCTTCCGGGTGGACTTGCAGCCCCTGAGCGAGCCGGGTCCGGACGGGCTCGAGGAGGTCTACCTGCTCTTCAGCGCCAACCCCGGCATGAGCGAGGCCCCGGTGGAGAAGGCCGCCTCCGGCGGCGAGCTTTCTCGGGTGATGCTGGCCCTGGTGCTCCTCACCGGGGTCGAAGCGAATACGGTCATCTTCGACGAGGTGGACGCCGGGGTGGGCGGGGAGGCCGCCTGGCAGGTGGCCGAGCGCCTGGCCCGGCTAGCTCAGACCCGCCAGGTGCTGGTGGTGACCCACTTGCCGCAGATCGCCGCGCGGGCCCAGCGCCACTTCCAGGTGGTGAAGGAGAAGGGACGGGTGCAGGTGAACGCCATCGAGGGCGAGGAGCGGGTGCGCGAGCTGGCCCGGATGCTCTCGGGTTCGTACTCCGAGGCTGCCCTCGAGCACGCCCGCGAACTGCT
>DASTSL010000014.1:0-28584 GCA_035760705.1 Meiothermus sp.
CGCGAGCGCGGCTTGGAGGCCGACTTCGAGGTGGACTCGGCGGGTACCGGCGCCTGGCACGTAGGCGAGGAAGCCGATCCGCGCGCCAAGGAGGTACTGCAGCGGCATGGGGCCGACTTCCCCCACATCGCCCGCCAGCTCCAGCGCGAGGATGATGGCTACGACTATCTCTTCGCTATGGACAAGAGCCACCTCGAGCACTTGTACCGGATGTTTCCCCAGTCGCGCCACAAAATCCGGCTGCTACTGGGAAACAGCGAGGTCCCCGACCCCTACTATGGGGGCCTCGAGGGCTTCGAGGAGGTGTACCAGATGTTAGAAGGGGCCATCCAGGATTTTCTCGAGGGGCTGGGGAAGGGCTCGAGCCGATAGTTCCTCCTTAGTTTTCGATCAGGCGGCGGAGCTGACCCCGCACATCCCCCTGGGCGACCCCGCCGTGGTAGGCGACCAATGTCGTGAGGTCCAAATCGGCCAGCCTGGCAATGGAGCGCTTGGCCTCGGGCATGTCCGGGGTGACCGGCGCACGGGGAAGCTGAACCCGCCCCTCATGCACTGTCACTGCGTCCGCTGCGATGAGCACTCGGTCCCGCTCGAGGTATAAGCTGATGTGACCGGGGGTATGACCGGGGGTGAAGATCACCCGCAGGCCCCCGGCAATGTCCAGCACTTCTCCTCCTTGGAGTTGCCGGTCTACCCGCAGCGGTTCCGCACCCTTCTCGAGCACCGCCCGCACCGCGGGGGGTAGTTTCTCCAGAAGGGCGGGCGGGGGAAGCCTGATGGACCTGAGCGTTCCCTCGATGTAAGGGGTTTCGGCGGCGTGGGCCCACACCTCGACGCAGCTAGCCTGCACGATGGCTGCTGCCGAACCTACGTGATCGAGGTCTTGGTGGGTGAGGATGATTCGCCGGATGTCCTCGAGCCGGATGCCAATTTCCTTCAGCAAAGCCTCGATGGCCCCCTCCCGGTCGGGCATCCCGGTATCCACCAGGGTCGGGCCGTGCTGCTCGTCGAGGATGAGGCTGGGGTATATGACCTCCTGGATTTCTCCGCCTTTCTCGGCTAACGGCAGGATATAGAGCGAATCGGTGACCTTCATCCGAACCTCCTTTGCTCCGCGGGGCCAACCCCAGGGAAGAATGCGCATCATGCCCCTTCCAGCAAACCCCGACAAGGGGCGTCCCTCACTGAAATTTCCAGCAAAACGTGGTAACGTACCTGCATCTCCAAAGCCGCGATGTACCCGATAAACTTACCCTGGCGCAACTTGCATTGTGATTCAGTGCGCATCGGGCAAATCCATTTGCGGGAAAAACTACACTCGAGTTATGTCCGCCTCTCCTCAAGACCTGCTCCGGCAAACCGGATTAGGCGATTACCCCCTGGAAGTTTTGAGCGGCGGGATGATCGGCCAGGTGACGCGGGCCGGACCGTATGTGGTCAAGACCCACGCCGACCCGCCCAAGGGCATGTTCCAGGCCGAGGCGCGGGGCCTCTACGCGCTGATGCAAGCAGGGATACGGGTTCCCCAAGTGTACTGGGCCTCCCACGAGGGACTGGTGCTGGAATACCTCGAGCCCGGCGAACCCGACTGGGAGATGCTGGCCCGGATGCTCTCCGCCCTGCACCGGCTCAGACCGCCCACCTACGGCTGGGACGATCAGGTGTTTTTGGGGAGCTTTGAACTGCCTACGGGCAGCGGTGACGACTGGACCAACTTCTGGGCCGAGCATCGGATGCAGCCTTTGCTCGAGGCGACTTGGGCCAAGCTGGGAAGCCTGGGGCCACGCATCGAGAAAACCCTCTCTTCTCCCCTCCCCACCGAAGGTCCCGCCCTGCTCCACGGGGATCTGTGGAGCGGGAACGTCTACTTCACCCAGGGCGGCCCGGCCCTCTTAGACCCCTCGGTGTGGTGGGGCGAGCGGGCCGTAGACCTCGCCATGATGGAGCTATTCGGCGGGTTCCCGGGGGAATTCTGGCGCTACTACCGGGTGCTCTACCCGATTCCCCCCGAGGTCCGGCAGGCCATCCCGGCTTACCAGCTTTATTACCTGCTGGCCCACGTGCACTTCTTCGGGGCGAGCTATCTGGGAGCGGTGGAGCGGGCGCTCGAGCAGGTGGAGCGATAAGCGAGTCGTACGCTAAAACGCCAAGCGCCGGGGGTGGCAGGGGGCATGTGGCGGGTGAGAAAAGCTTTTCCCCGAGCCACGAGCCCCAGGCCACTGGCCTTCTTACCGCCTATAGCTTCCCAGATAACCCAAGCCTCCCCAGCGAGCGTCCTATCCTGATCCTTGTGGAAGGCAACTTCAGCCTGCTGGGGCCGATTGACCTCTTGCAGCTTCTGAGCCAGAGCAAACAGAGCGGGGGATTTTACGTGCCGCGCGGGGAGATCTATCTGGATAAGGGTCGCCCGGTGCACGCCAGCCACCGCGGGGTGGGCGGGGTCGAGGGGCTTTACCGGATCCTGGGCTTGCGCGAGGGGCCATTCCGCTTCTCGCTGGGGGACCGCGCCCCCGAGCAGACCCTCAATGAATCGCTAGAGCACTACCTGCTCCAGGCCATCCGCCAGCTCGACGAGCGGATCGAGGTGGGGGTCTTCGACCGGGTGGCCCTCACGGTGAAAAACCTCCCCTCTCAGCTCACCTTGCTCCCCAACGAACTCGCTGTCTTGAGCCAGCTCGATGACCCGCTCTCGCCGCTCGAGCTTTCCGCCCGCAGCAAGTTCGGGCTCGAGGCCATCACCGCGCTGTTGGGCCACCTGGCCCGGCTGGGGCTGGTCAAGGTGCAAAACCGCCTGGCCCGCACCGCCCAGCTCCGCACCGCCCTCACCGAAGGGCGCGGCACCGTGGCCCGGCTGGACCCGTTGGTGATCCGGGCCTGGATGCACCAGTACGGCCACTTCGAAGCGGTAGAGGTGCAGGCTGGCGAGCGCCAGGTGCGGCTGATGATCGAGGCCCAACCCGGGGCGGGCGCGCGGATGCTGCTCACCGCCGAGGGGCTGGTGTTCCACAACCTGCGGGCCGAGCAGGAGGTTTTGGTATGGCCTGCGCTGTGATCCGGGTATGCTGGGGATATGCGCCTATCCGCCGAAGTTGAAACCGCCCTGCGCGAGGGCCAGCCGGTGGTAGCCCTGGAGTCCACAGTCATCACCCACGGGTTGCCGCGCCCCTTGAACCTGCAAACCGCGCAAAAGCTCGAGGCCGCCGTCCGCGAGGAGGGGGCCATTCCCGCGACCATCGCGGTGCTGGGGGGCGAGGTGGTGGCGGGCCTGAGCGCCGGGGAACTCGAGCGGCTGGCCCTCGACGACAAAGCCGACAAGGCCAGCCTGTGGAACCTGGCGGCCCTGGCCGCGCAGGGCAAGAACGCCGGGACTACCGTCGCCACTACCACCTTCCTGGCCCACCGTGCGGGGGTCGCGGTGTTCGCCACCGGGGGAATCGGCGGGGTCCACCCCGACCCCTACGACGAATCCGCCGACCTCACCGAGCTTTCGCGCACCCCCATCGTCGTGGTGTGCTCGGGGGCCAAGAGCATCCTGGACCTCGCCGCCACCCTCGAGCGGCTGGAGTCCTACGGGGTGACCCTGCTCGGCTACCGCACCGACAAATTCCCGGCCTTTCACACCCCCGAAAGCCCCTTTAGCATCCCCGCCAAAGCCGAAAGCCCCCAAGAGGTGGCCCGGATCTACACGCGGGCCAGGGAATTAAGGCTCCCCTCCGCGACCTTGGTGACCAACCCAGTGAGCCGGGGGCTCCCTTTCGAGCAGGTGCAGGGCTGGGTTGAGCAGGCCAATCAGGAGGCGGCCCGCCACGGCATCCAGGGCAAGAGCCTGACCCCTTACCTGTTGCGGCGGATCTCCGAGCTTTCCGGCGGCCAGACCGATCAGGTCAACCTGCGTTTACTCGAGGAGAACGCCCGGCTGGCGGCTCGCATCGCCGGGGCCTTAGTCCAGCGGGGCTAAAGATGAGATGGCCCAGGCCGAACTTTGACCCTCGGCGGCCCGAAGTGGCATAGAATGGCAAAACAATGTGCGAAACCGGACGGAGGCTCAAGGAAGCCCGCGAAACCCAGGGCAGAAGCCTGGCCGAGATGGCTCAGCAGCTCTCGGTGCGCAAGGTTATCCTCGAGGCGCTCGAGGAGTGCCGCTACGAAGAACTCCCCGAGGCCGCGCTCTCCCGGGGTTATCTTCGCCGCTACGCGCAGATTTTGGGCCTAGACCCCGAGCCCTTGCTGGCTCAGTTCCCGGCCAAGACCGGGGCCCGCTCGGCTAATCTCACCGGGGAGGCCGCTCCTCCGCGCAGAGGGCTCCCGGTCTGGTTCTGGACCTTACTGGTGCTGATCCTGGTGGGGGTGGGGGTGGCGGCTTGGCGGGTGTTCACCACCCAGAACAAACCCACCACCGTGGAGGTCGCCCCACCGCCTCCCCCCGCCGCCCCCCAGCGGGTCACCCTGCGGGTCACTACCCAACCTGCTGGGGCCAGGGTCTACCTGGACGGCTTCCTGCTGGGCCAGTCTCCGGTGCAGGCCCCCGGCATCGAGGTGGGCGAGCGGGTGTTGCGGGTGGAAGCCCCCGGGTTCAAACCCTACCAGACCACCTTGCGGCTCACCGAGAACAAAAACCTCTCGGTGGCGCTCGAAGTGGCGCCGCCCCCGCCCACGGCGTCCAATCCCAGTACGACCCCGGCGAACCCTCAGACCACCCCACCCGCCACTACCCCGCCGACCAATACCCAGGGCGTGGTGCTGCGGCTCGAGGGCCGGAGCTGGGTACGGGTCACTACCGCCAGCGGGCAGAAGCTCTACGAGGGCATCCCGGCCCAGGGCACGGTCCTCACCTACAACCAGCCGGTGGTGGTGCGGGCCGGGAACCCCGCCGCGGTACGCGTGACGGTGGGCGGCCAGGACCAAGGGGCCATGGGCCAGCCGGGCCAGCCCCTCACCCGCCGCTACCCGGCCAGCCCCTAACGCTACTTTTTCCCGCCCAAGCCCTGACCTATCCGGGCCAGGTCGTCGAGAGTGTTGCTGTCGTGGTTGGCGTCGAGCAAGCGGTTGATCAGGTCGAAGCCCTCCAGGTTGTCCAGGATCTACCCGTGCCGATCGCGCTGGATAGCCCCGGCAATCTTCTGGGCCCCCTGCGGCTGGGTCGCGCTACGGGCCAACCCAGCGATGAGGGCGGGGCCGCTCCGGGCCAGGTCCGGCCCCCACCTGGCGGCTCATCTGCTGCACCGTTTGACCGTCTGGGGTCGGTCCGAGAATATCCAAAAGTCCGCTTATTGGCGCCTCCTCGCGAGCAAAACCGGCTGTGAGTCTGGCACCGATAGGCAGGCCAGGATTTTTACCGGCGAACCCCGCGCTCGAGTGCGCTTGAATCTTCCCGGCATCCGGTTAAACTCGGGGGAGTGTTGACTGGCGACGTCCGACGGGGGCTCCTCGCAGGGCTTTTGGCCGCCTCGATCTGGGGCGGCATGTACGTGGTGTCCAAGGTGGTCTTGGAGGTCATCCCGCCCATCACCCTGGTGGCCCTTCGGATGGCGGTGGCCTTCGTCTGCATGGTGCTCTGGCTGCGGCTTTTGGGCCGTGACTGGCGGCTCCCCCGCAAGCTATGGGCCCCGGTCACCGCGATGGGCCTGGTCGGCTACGCGCTTTCCATCACCGCGCAGTTCATCGGGACGGATTTGGCTGGGGCCGCTTTGGGTTCGCTCATCACCACCGCCTCCCCGCTGGTGACGGTGGCGCTGGCGGCCCTGCTCAGGATCGAAAAGGTCTCGGTGCAGGCCTGGATCGGGCTGGGAATCGCGCTGGGGGGGGTCTGGGTGCTCTCGGGGAGTGGGAACGCCAACCTGGCGGGGGTGCTCTGGCTCATCGTGGCCGCCGTGACCTGGGGCATCCTGGGCCTCATCGGCGCTCAGACCGTGCGCCAGCACGACCCGGCGCTGGTCTCGGCCTGGGCGAGCTTGGTGGGGGGGGTAGCCCTCCTCGCGCTGGTTCCAGGAGAGCTAGCTCGAGCGCCCATCGGAGAGATTAACCTGGGCATCGTGGGGGGCATTCTCTACTTGGGGGTGGTCTCGACCGCGGTGGCCTTCACCTTCTGGGTCTACGCGGTGGCGAAAGCCGGTTCGGTGCTCTCGGGGATTGCTTTCTTCGCCCAGCCGGTGGTGGGCGGGCTGTTGGGGTGGGCCTTGTTGGGGGAGTCGTTGGGGCTGAGCTTCTTGGCTGGAGCGCTCTTGCTGTTCGTCGGCGCGCTCGTGGCAAGGCCCAGCTAAGCGGGGGGCATCTCGAGCTAACCCGATGAGCAGATCATCGGGTGCCGGACCAGAGGTTTGCAACACTAAGATCGCCAAAGTTCCTGCTATACTCGAGCAGTTGCCGGTTCGCTGTGGCGAACCCCAAGGAGCGTATGGCCGGTAAGGTTGGTTTTGTCAGTCTGGGCTGTCCCAAAGCCCTGGTGGATTCCGAACAGATCCTCTCCCGCTTGCGGGCTGAGGGGTACGAGACCTCCCCCACCTACGAGGATGCCGAGGTGGTGGTGGTGAACACCTGCGGCTTCATCACCCCGGCGGTGGAGGAGTCGCTCTCGGCCATCGGCGAGGCCTTGGCCAAGAACGGCAAGGTGATCGTCACCGGCTGTCTGGGGGCCCGGCCCGAGGTGATCAAGGAGGCTCACCCCGAGGTGCTCGAGGTCACCGGCCCCGGCGAGGTAGATAAGGTACTCGAGGCCGTCCACGGGGTCATTCCCCCCGATGCCAGCCCCTTCACCACGCTGATCCCGCCCCAGGTCAAGCTCACCCCGCGCCATTACGCCTACCTCAAGATCGCCGAGGGCTGCAACCACAAGTGCAGCTTCTGCATCATCCCCAAGCTGCGCGGCTTGCAGGTCTCGCGCGACGCCGGGGACATCCTCTACGAGGCTACCCGGCTGGTCTCGACGGGGACCAAGGAGTTGCTCGTCATCGCGCAAGACACCTCGGCCTACGGGGTGGATATCCGCTACCGCGAATCCGAGTTCCAGGGGCGGCAGGTGCGGGCTCACCTGGTAGACCTGGTGAACGAACTGGCCGAACTGGGGGCCTGGGTGCGGCTGCATTACGTCTACCCCTACCCCCACGTCAAGCAGCTCATCCCGCTGATGGCCGAGGGGAAGATCCTCCCCTACCTGGACGTTCCCCTGCAACACGCCTCGCCCAAGATCCTCAGGGCCATGCGCCGCCCCGGCGGAGCCGAAAGCCACCTCAAAACGATCCGACAGTGGCGTGAGATCGCCCCTGACCTGGCCATTCGCTCCACCTTCATCGTGGGCTTCCCCGGCGAGACCGAGGAAGACTTCGAATTGCTGCTGGAGTTTCTGCAGGAAGCCCGGCTCGAGCGGGTGGGGGCTTTTACCTACTCGGAAGTCCCCGGAGCCGATGCCAACGCCCTAGAGAACCCCGTCCCGCAAGAGGTCAAGGAGGAACGCCTGGCCCGCCTCATGGAGGTACAGCAGCGCCTTAGCCTGGAGAAGAACCGGGCCAGGGTGGGCAAAACCCTCGAGGTCATCGTGGACGACTACGGCGAGGAGCCCGGAATGGTAGTGGGGCGCAGCAAGTACGACGCCCCCGGCATCGACGGGCTGGTCTACGCCGAGACCGACGGCACGGTAAAGATCGGAGACCTCATCCGGGTGCGGATCCGCGAGGCCGCAGAATACGACCTGTGGGGCGAGGCGGTGGGCAGCGTGGCCTGGAAGCCCAAGGTCCCGCAGTTGGGAATGGCAGGCAAGCTAATTCAGTTGTAAGCTGAGGGCATTTTGATAGAGTGTCTTACGTCATACGCCGTACGTCGAGGAAGGCTTGTGGATGGTGGCCAGTGGGCTGTAGCAAAAGCTTTTTCCCCAAGCTACAAACCACAAGCCACTGGCCCGCTTTTAGCATTCGACGCGCAGCGGAGTTGAGCCTATGCACATCGTCATCGCAGGCGGCGGAGAGATCGGCGGGCAGATCGCCAAAGCCCTGACCCAAAAGCACGACATCGTGGTGATCGACAAGGACCCCGAGTTGCGCGAGCGGCTCGAGCAGCACGACGTGCAGTTCCTGGAAGGCTCGGCTACCGACCCCGACACCCTGCGCGAGGCCAAGATGGACCTAGCCGAGGTGTTCATCGCGGCCACCAACTGGGACGAGGTAAACCTCTTGGCCTGTCTGCTGGCCAAGGGGCTGGGAGCCAAAGAGGTGATCTGTTTCGTGGGGAAGTCCTCCTACATGGACATCCTCACCGATCCCCGCACGGTGGAGATCTTAGGCACCCGAATTGACCGGGTGCTCTGGCCGCAGCGCTCACTAGCCAAGGAGATCGTCGAGGTGATCATGGTGCCGGGGGCGGTGGACGTGGAGACCTTGGCGGGTGGGCGGCTGCGTTTCCTCGAGTACCGGGTCGAGGAGAAAAGCCCCTATGCCCACCGCCACCTCAAGATCATCGACTGGCCCGAGGAAACCTTTATGGCCGGGGTGTTGCGCGAGGGGCGGTTGATCGCGGCCCGTGATCCCGGCTTCGAGGACCTTGAGCTAGAACCTGGCGACCGCATCCTCTTCACCAGCACCCCCCTGGGCTTTACCGCCCTGCAAGCCTGCTTCGCCCCCAAAGGCCGGGTGCGCCAGGTGATGATCGTGGGCGGGGGCAACGTGGGTTACATGGTGGCCCAGGAGCTTTCCCGCCACCGGGTGCAGATCGTGGTGGTGGACCACAACGAAGAGCGCTGCGCCTGGCTGGCCGAGGAGTTGCCCGGGGCTTTGGTGTTGCAAGGCGACGGCACCGACACCGACCTCTTGGAGTCGGAAGGCCTTGAGAACACCGACGTGCTGGTAGCGGTCACCGACAACGACGAGAAAAACCTGCTGGTCTCGCTCTTCGCCAAACAAGCTGGGGTAGCCAAGGTGATCACCCGGGTGGGCCGGGCCGAGAACCGCAAGCTCTTCGAGCGGGTAGGGATTGATATTCCTCTCACCCCCCGCCAGGCCGCGGTGCGCGAGGTAGTAGACTGGATTGACTCGGAAAACGTGGATCACCTCTCGCTGATGGAAGAAAACATCGAGCTTTTGGAACTCGAGCTGCCTTCGACCTTCCGCGAACGCACCCTGGGGAGCCTCGAGCTGCCCACCGGCTCCACGGTGGTGGCGGTGGAGCGGGGCAAGAAGGTTTCCTTGCCGGTCTACAACCAGACCGTAGCGGCGGGCGACACCCTCTTGGTGCTCTCCGAACGCCGGGTAGCCGACGACGTGCTGGCTCGAGTGCGCTAGGGTCATGGCCTTCCGCTCGCAACCCCACTCCACCGGTTGGCCGCTCCCCGTCGCCACCTACATGACCGGGGTGGTGTTCGTGGGCTTGGGGGCGGTGATGCTCCTCCTGGGCGTGATCGATGCTTTGTACCGGGAGGACGCCAGCGGTTTCTTGGTGGGGGGATTGCTGGGGATCGCGCTGGGGCTGGTGTTGCGGCGGCTGGGGAACGGCCACACCGACCCCCGGCGGGCCGAGGCCTTGTTCACGGTGGCCCTGCTGTGGATTTTGGTTCCGGCGTTGGGCGCGATCCCTTTTTGGATCTCGGGGAACCTGGCTCCCCTCGACGCCCTGTTCGAATCCATCTCCGGCTTTACCACCACCGGGTCCACCGTCCTCACCGACTTCAGCGTGTGGGGCTACGGGCTTTTCCTGTGGCGTAGCCTCATCCAGTGGTTCGGCGGCATCGGGATCCTGCTGATCTTTATCGTGGTGCTGCCCCAGCTCGCGGTGGCCGGGCGGCAGCTCTTCTTCGCCGAGGTGACCGGGGTCCAGAAAGAGAAGATCACCCCCAAACTGCGCCAGACCGCGGCGATGATCCTGCGCATCTACGTGGTGCTGACGTTGGTGTGTTTTACCGTCTACATGGCTACCGGGCAGCCCTTCTTCGAGGCCATCTGCAACGCGCTCTCCACGGTCCCGGCGGGGGGTTTGAGCCCGAACGCGGAAAGTTTTGCCGACTATTCCCCTATCTCGCAGTGGTTCGGCACGCTCTTCATGTTCCTGGCCGGGATCGGCTTCCTCCTCCAGTACCGGCTTTTCTTCGGGCGGGAGGTGCAGACCCTGCTGCGCGACGCGGAGTTCCGGGCTTACGTGGCGATCATCGGGGTGAGCGGGGTGGTGCTGACGGGGTATTTCTTCTTCTCGGGGGTATATGGCCTCGAGCCCTCCTTGCGCCACGCCTTTTTTCAGGTCACCTCGATCATCACCAGCACCGGCTTCGCCTCGGCGGATTTCGCGCAGTGGGCGTTGCCCGCGCAGATGCTCTTGATCGCTCTGATGTTCGTGGGGGGAACCTCCGGCTCTGCCGCGGGGGGCATCAAGGTGATCCGCTGGCTGATCGCCTGGGCGCTGGTAAAACGGGAACTCCAGCGCTCGCTGCACCCCCAGGCGGTGCTCCCGCTGCGGGTGGGAAACAAGGTGGTGAGCGAGGACGCGCTGCGCTCGGTGGCCGCTTTCATCACCTTGTACATCCTGCTTTTTGCGGTGGGGATGGGGGTGATCGGGATCACCGAGAACAACTTCTTCTACGGTTTCACTGCCTCGGCGGCCTTCATCGGCAATACCGGCCCGGCCTATGGTGAGTTCGGCCCCTTCGGGCACTATGGCCAGTTGCACCCGGCCTCCAAGATCGTGGCGATCATCCAGATGTGGGCTGGTCGTATCGAGCTGATCCCCTTGATGATCCTCCTCTTCCCCGAGTCCTGGCGCAGGCTCAGGGGCTAGACGCGAGACGCGTTTGTGCCCTTCGGCAGTTAGCGCTGTGCGTCTTGCGCTAAGCTATCTCCCATGTCGGAATATGTCCTCGTCGAATCCTTCCGCTTAGACCACAGCAAAGTCCGGGCCCCCTATGTCCGTCTGGCCGGGGTAAAGATGACCCCCAAGGGCGACCGCATCGAGAAATACGACCTGCGGATGGGCCAGCCCAATCAGGAAATCCTCCCGCCGCAGGCCATCCACACCCTCGAGCACCTCCTGGCCGGGTACCTGCGCAGCCATATTGGCGGGGTGGTGGACCTCTCCCCCATGGGCTGCCGCACCGGGTTCTACGCGGTGATGCTGGGCGAGATCGGCCCCGAGCGGATGCTGGAAGCCTTCCGGGCCAGCCTGGAAGACGTGGTGGCCTTCGAGGGGGAGATTCCCGGGGCGAGCGAACTCGAGTGCGGCAATTACCGCAACCACGACCTGGCGTTGGCCAAGGACTGGGCCCGGCGGGTGCTGGACAAGGGTTTGATCGTGCAGGAGACCATAGAGATCGCCTCGTAGGGGTAGCCCCTGGGCAGAGTTCTGGATGCGCTGATTCGGAGAAATCCCCAGCGCTTCACCCCAAGTGCTCGACACCAAGTGCTCGGCAGCTAACCGCGTTCAGGATGACTCCTTACTTCGGGTGGGCTACCGCGCCCCTACAGCACGTAACCTCCCACGTAATCCCCCCTAAACTTTTCCAAATTTCCCCTCGGCCCCTTAGACTGGGGGGCAGACCCCCTCGAGCTGGAGACTCAGTATTCCGAATAGGAGGAGACATGGCGGTTAAGGACTACGATGTGAAGGATATGGCCCTGGCGGGCCTGGGTCGGGACCGAATCAACTGGGCGGCCCAGGAGATGCCGGTGTTGCGCCAGATCGCCGAGCGGTTCGCGCAGGAGAAGCCCTTGCAGGGGGTGCGGATCGCCGCCTGCTTGCACGTCACCACTGAGACCGCCAACCTGATGCGGGCTTTGAAGGCGGGCGGGGCCGAGGTGGCCTTGTGCGCCTCCAACCCGCTCTCCACCCAAGACGACGTGGCAGCCTCGCTGGTGACCTACGACGGGATCCCAGTCTACGCCATCAAGGGTGAGGACAAGGACACCTACTATTCGCACCTCGAGGCCACCCTCGAGGGCCAGCCGCACTTCACCATGGACGACGGCTGCGACCTGGTGACCCTCCTCCACCAGCAGCGCCGCGACCTCTTGCCGGGCATCTTTGGCGGCACCGAGGAGACCACCACCGGGGTGATCCGGCTGCGGGCCATGGCCAAGGACGGGGTGCTGGCCTACCCGGTGATCGCGGTCAACGACGCCCACACCAAGCACATGTTCGACAACCGCTACGGCACCGGCCAGAGCACCATCGACGCCATCATCCGCGCCACCAACATCCTGTTGGCGGGCAAGACCGTGGTGGTGGCCGGGTACGGCTGGTGCGGGCGCGGGGTGGCCTCCCGGGCGCGGGGGATGGGGGCCCATGTGGTCGTCACCGAGATCAACCCGCTCAAGGCCCTCGAGGCAGTGATGGACGGCTTCCCGGTGATGCCGATGCTCGAGGCCGCCCGCGTGGGCGACGTGTTCATCACCGTCACCGGCAACATTCACGTCCTCAACGCCCAGCACTACGCGGTGATGAAGGACGGGGCCATCATCTGCAACGCAGGTCACTTCAACGTGGAGATCAACATTCCCGCGCTCGAGTCCGCCGCCCGGGCCAAGAAGTGGGGCCGCCCCTTCATCGAGCAGTACACCGTGGAGGGTGGGCGCAGCATCAACCTGCTGGCCGAGGGTCGTCTGGTCAACCTGGCCGCTGCCGAGGGCCACCCCAGCGCGGTGATGGACATGTCCTTCGCCAACCAGGCCCTCTCGGTCGAGCACATGCTGGCGCACAAGGGCCAGATGGAAGTGGGGGTTTACCCGGTTCCTGAGGCCATCGACCAGGAGATCGCCCGGCTCAAGCTCGAGGCCATGGGCATGAAGATCGACACCCTCACCCCCGAGCAGGAGCACTACCTGAATTCCTGGCAGGAAGGAACCTAAAAGCGACCCCTTCCTCGCGAGCACCTCCCCTTGCTTCGCACTTAGAGGGGGGCTTACTGGTTCACCAGAGGGTTATCTATCCCGCGGGTGGACGGCTCTGCCGCTACCGGCACTGCCGCATTCACCTCCAGCCTCGAGCGGTTAGGTCGTAGTCCGCCCCTAGGGATCGTCGCGACCCCCACCACGTTCTCCCTGGCAAAACCCGCTACACTATCGGGGTGAGCATGGCGTTTTTTCGCCGAGCAAAGCTAGGGGAGGCTGTATCTCGCGTGCAGGATACCCCCACCCATCCGACTCAGACTGTAGTAACCCTCTTCGCCGCCGAGGGCGCCGAGGCCCGAGCCTTGTGGGAAGCGTTGGGGCTCGAGCAGGCCGTGAGGGGTCCCAAGCCCACCCACCACGGGATCTTCGCGGATCACGAGGTAGTGCTGATCGAGACCGGGGTGGGCAAGGTCGCCGCCGCCTCCGCCGTCACCTATGCCCAGGCCCGGTTCGAACCGAGGATCGCCATCTGGGCCGGGGTGGCCGGGGCCTTGAACCCCAAGCTGCACGCCCTGGACGTGCTGATCGCGCACGACGCGGTGCAGTGGGATGTGGACATCACCGCCTTCGGGCGCAAACCCGGCGAACTCGCCAGCGGCGAGCGCTTCGTGGAGGCCGACGCCGAGCTTTCCACCCAGCTTTACCGGGCGGCCCTGGCCCTGAACTTGCCGGTGCACTGGGGCCGGGTCGCCAGCGGGGACCGCTTTTTGGCCGACCCCAACGAGGCCCAGCGGCTGCGCGAGGTCTTCGCCGCCGACGCGGTGGAGATGGAGGGGGCTGCGGCGCTTTGGACCGCCAACCGGCTGGGGGTCCCGATGGCCCTGGTGCGCACCATCTCCGACGGGGCGGGCGACGAGGCTACGGTCAACTTCCAGGAGTTCTTGGAGGTGGCCTCCCGGCGGCTCGGTGAACTGCTGGCTCGCTTCTTGCGCGGCGATCTCTGACCCCAAAGCCCCCAGCGCCTAGTCTGGGAAAGTACCCCGCCCACTGGCTGCGAGGCAGTCTACAAGATGGAGGGGCCGGGCGGTTATAATCGCCTCACCGGGGGTGAGCATATGGCGGTGACCGGGCGGGGGGTTGAGAGCGTCCCTACTATGGCGGAGGCTGAAGGCGTCGCACAAGTTAACGCACCCCAAGTTTCCGCGCACGGGGACAGCCCCCCGCGAGAGTTGCACCTCGAGGACGAGCGCCCCATCAACGGGGAGGACAGCGGCCTCGAGGTTAAATTATTCGCCGGCAACGCCAATCGGCCTCTGGCCGAGGCCATCGCGCGAACCCTGGGCCTGCAGCTGGGGGACGCCCTGGTGGAGCGCTTCCCCGACGGCGAGGTGCGGGTGCGTATCCACGAGAGCGTGCGCGGGGCCGACGTCTACTTGGTCCAGCCCTCCGCGCCTCCGGTCAACGACAACCTGATGGAGCTGCTGCTGATGGCCGACGCCATGCGCCGCAGCAGCGCGGCCCGCATCAACGCGGTCATCCCCTACTTCGGCTATGCCCGCCAGGACAAGCAGACCCAAGGCCGCGAGCCCATCACCGCCAAGCTGGTCGCCGACCTGATCGAGCGGGTGGGGGTAGACCGGGTGATCGCGGTGGACCTGCACGCCCCGCAGATCCAGGGGTTTTTCAACATCCCGGTAGATGCCCTCTCGGCGGTACGGCTGTTCGCTCACCACCTCCTGAACCATGACCTGACCGAAAACGCCGTAGTGGTCTCCCCCGACGCGGGCCGGGCCGAAGAGGCCCGCCGCCTCTCGGAAAAGCTGGGCCTACCCTTGGCTCTCCTGGCCAAGCGCCGCACCGGCCCGCGCGAGACCCAGGTCACCTACGTGATCGGCGACGTGACCGGAAAGCGCCCGCTAATCATCGACGACATCATCTCCACGGGGGGCACCATCCGTCGGGGCGTGGAGGCCCTGCTCGCCGCCGGAGCCCTCCCCGAGGCCGTGGTGATGGCGACCCACGCGGTGCTGGTCGGCCCGGCTCGAGAAAACCTGGCCCACCCGGCCATCCGTCAGGTGGTCTTTACCGACACCATCCCGCTCAACCCGGGGCTGGGCTACACCATCCTCTCCACCGCCGAACTTCTGGCCCAGGCCATCCGCCACATCCACACCAACCGCTCGGTGAGTGCCTTGATTTAAAAAATAGAAATTAGATATTGACAAAATATAAAGTCTTGCTTTACACTTCCTGATAAGGAGGTGGCACAATGTTCGCTTCGAATTGGCAGGAACTCGAGTTCCACAGCAAGTCCAAAGCCGCCGCGCTCCGTCGAGAAGCCTTGCAAAACCGCTATGAATTCTGCCTGTGGCGCAACCGTGTCGCGGGCTGGCTCAAAACCCTATCCGCCCGGCTGGACGCCGAGGTTTTAGGGAAGGAGATCCGTTATGGCCACCCCGCCGCGAAAAACCTCTGATCTGTTAGGACTTTTGGGCAGCAGCACCGAACCGACCGTGCAGGAAGATCACGAATTGAACCTGGAAGGAATCCGGCAGCTCGAGGCCCGCACCTTCAACGGCTCGATCACCGTCCGGGTGGGAACCGCGCAGCCTCACCTGACCGTCCGGCGCAAAGGGGACGTGAGCATCACCCTCGAGCCCCGCGGCGACTCCTTCTTGATCGAGGCCCGCAAGAACACCCCCATCTGTCTCAACTGCGGGGCCAGCTTTGAACTCATACTGCCCGAAGGTCTTACCCTCGTTCTGCACAGCTCGAACGGGGTCATCCAGACCGAAGGGGGCGTGGCCAGCCTGGACGCCCACACCTCCAACGGGGCCATCACCGTGAAGAGCAGTGGGGCCACCGAGCTGAAGCTGCACACCTCCAATGGCCGCATCACTGTGGCGGAGGCATGGGGGCCGGTCTCGGCCAAGACCTCCAACGGCGCCATCGAGATCCGCCAGGTGGAGGGCCCGGTAGAAGCCCGCACCTCGAACGGGGCAGTGGTGCTCGAGGGCCTCACCCTCCCGCCCGGCTCCCAGAGCAAGGCCACTACCAGCAACGGCTCGGTCAAGGTGGTGGGGCTGCGGGCCCCCGGAGGCTTGGAGGTCGATGGCCACACCTCCAACGCCAGCGTGCGCGTCGAGCTTCAGGACGCCAGCGTCGAATCTCGACGGCAGAGCTTTAGCGCCCGACGGGCCGGGGAGAATCCGGCCCGGTTGCTGCTGGAGAGTTCCAACGGGGCCATCTCGGTGCGGTAAGCATCCCCTTGGCGAAAGGAGGCAGGATGCCTCGGGCGAAAGCAGGGGCGGCTTTGGGCATAGCTGCGGGAATCGCGGGGTTCGCGATGGCCGAGGGCGTGGTCGAGGAGCGGGCGCTGAACGTGCAGGGCGTGACCCAGGTGGAGGTGCGCAGCTTCAACGGCTCGATCCGGCTGGCGGCGGGAAACGCCGCGCCCGGCGTGCGCATCACCCACCAGAAGAACGTGGATATCGTAGTGGAAAAACGCGGAAACCTGCTCTACCTGGAGGGGAAGAAACGCAGCCTGGTGTGTAGCCGCTGCAGGGTGAGCTTCGAGCTTTCCTTGCCGGTGGGCCTGCAAGCCAAGCTCGCCACCTCCAACGGCGCCATCACGGTCAACGGGCGTGTCAGCTTCAGCCTGCCGGGGTTCCAGGTGCAGCTCGAGCGCAGCTCGTTCATCGCCCGCCAGCCCGGCGAAGAGCCCACCGAACTCACGCTGCAAACCTCGAACGGCCCCATCACCGTGCGCTAGTCGCCCCAAGGATTAGAGTTAGGGTCTTCGCTGCGAACTCCACCGGCCCTACACTGGCTATCCACCCGGCTGCGCTGCGAAAAGCGGTGGGGGGTCCTGCCCCTTTCTCCTTCCCCTCAAGGACTCGCCACGATTCGCTTGACCCAGCCGCCGATATTGACCACGTACAACTCCCCGGCTTCGTCCTCGCCGAACGAGACTATCCCCGCCCCCCCGGTGGCGACCTGGGTACGGGTCCAGGTGCCGTCAGGGTTCTTGTGTAAGGCCCAGATCAAGCCGCTGCTCGAGTCGCTGAAGAAGTAGCGGCCCTGCAAGGCGGTCTGGCCACCCCGGTAAACATAGCCTCCGGTCACCGCCCGGCCATCGCCCCCGCCGGTCGTGTAGGCCCACACCGGCGGGGTAAGCCCGGCCATCGAGCAGCCCTCCCCGTTGTAACAGCGGTCGCCCTCGGTGCGGTTCCAGCCGAAGTTGAGCCCCTTCCCCCCGCCTGGCGCGAAGTTGACCTCCTCCCGGGCTCCTTGCCCCACGTCCGCGATCCAGAGGTCTCCGGTCTGGCGGTCAAAGCTGCTGCGCCAGGGGTTCCTCAGGCCGTAGGCCCAGATCTCGGGCCGGGCGGTGGCCTGCCCCACGAAAGGGTTATCGGCGGGGATGCGGTAGCGCTGACTATCGCTCTCCTCGGCGCTGACGTCGATGCGGATCACCTTGCCCAAGAGGCTGCCCAGGTTCTGGCCGTTGTTGTTGGGGTCGCCGCTGCCCCCGCCGTCGCCGGTCGCGGCGTAGAGCATCCCGTCGGGGCCGAAGGCCAGCCAGCCCCCGTTGTGGTTGCTGAAGCTGGGGTGGGGGATGGTCAGGAGGACCCGCTCGGTGTTGGGGTCGGCGGTCTTGCGGGTGCGATCCGCCGTGTAGTGGGCGATCACCAGGTTTCCCGCGGTGTTGGTGTAGTAGACGTAGAAGTAGCCGTTGGTGGCGTAATCGGGGGAGAAGGCCAAGCCTAAAAGGCCCCGCTCTCCATCGGTGGTGAGGCGATCCGGGTCGAGGCTGGCGTTGCTGATGTCGAGGAAAGGCAAGCTGCGTAAGGCGCCCGCTTCGACCAGCCGGATCTTTCCGCCCTTCTCGACGATGTAGAGGTCGCCACCGCCATCCCCGGCGTGGGTGAGAAAAAGCGGATTGCTGAGGCCGGTGGTCACCACGTCTTGCAAGCTCACGCCGAGGCCGCTCCCCTCCTGGTTGGTGGTGAGGGTGGCCTCCGACCCGTTGCCCTGGCTGCCGCTGGTCCGGATGCGGTAAGTGTAGACAGTGCCCCCGCTCAGCCCGGTATCTGCGTAGCTGGCCGCGGGGCCGGGGGGCGTGGCGATCTGGCTATAGCTTCCCGAAGCGGTTTTGCGCTCGAGCACGTACTCGCTCACCCCCGAGACCGGCGTCCAGGTGAGCGTGACGGTGCTGGCCGAGGCCGAGAAAGCCTTGAAGTCGGTGGGCTGAGAGACGGGCGGGGTCTGCTGGCACGCCACGAGCAACAGGGCGATCCACAATAGGTGCTTCGTCACGATACCTCGAGCCTACCGGTTATCCCCTGGCCCGTTCGTGACCAGGCCGCAATTTCCGTTGAGCCGTTCTTAAGAAAAAGCCGCCGCCCGGGGCGGCGGGCTTCTGCCGGGGGAGGTCAGGGCTGGCTCGAGAGGTTGAGCATTCCCTTGCCGACCTCGTTGGCCGTGTAGGACAAGGCCGTAGCTTGAGCTTTCAGCTTGGCCTCGATCTCGGCGGGGGTCAGGGTCGGGTTGGCCTCGCGCCACAGGGCCAACCCGCCCGCCACCAGCGGGGTGGCGAACGAGGTGCCCTGGTAGTTGAAGTTCCCCACCTGGATGTCCTGCCCCGGGGCAGCGATGTCGAGGTAGGTGATGTTGACGCCTCGAGTGCTGAAGGAGGCCGGTTCCCACTTGCCGGTATCGGGGTTGAGGCCAAGCGCCGCCACCGCGACCAATCCGTCATCCTGCTTCAGTCCCAGGCTGTACGCGGCGGGGTAGTGCCGGGGCGCGGCCCGGAAGAACGAACCGTCGCGGATGTCGGGGCCTTGGTTGCCGCCCGCCGCAACGACCAACACGTTTTGCGCAACCGCGAACTTGAGGATGGCCTCGAGCACGCTTACCGGGGTATCCCCACCCAGGCTTAGGTTCAATACCAGGGTTTTGCGCTCAGCGTTGGAGAGCGCATAGCAGACCCCCTTCACCACCCGGCTCGCCAGGCACTGCCCACCCTTGTCGCACACCTTGATCGGCAACACCTGGGCCTGTGGAGCCACCCCCAGCTTGGCGCCTGCCGCCAGGACCGCGATGGGCGTCCCGTGAAGCGGGGTCTGGTTAGCGGGGTTGGAGAAATCGTCTTGGGGAACGGTGTCGTTCTCCACGAAGTCATAGCCGGGGAGGAGCCGGCTCCCCAGTTCAGGCCTGTCGAAGTTGACCCCGGTGTCGAGCACGGCGATGGTGGTGCCCTTGCCACTGCGGCCTCGAGACTGGGCGGCTGGAGCACTGATTGCTCCGAGGTAATCTACCGCGTCAAATCCCCAATCTGTCTGAGGGTCTGGCCGGTAAACAATATCCAGCGCTTCTAATTCAGCCAAGGCCTGTCCTAATGGTTTCCCGCCCACATCAATGGTGCCTAGTTCGCCCGAGCAAGGGTTGTCTTTTTCCGATGGGCTCCCCCCAAGAGGTTGGAAGGGCTCGATGATCCGGTATCCGAGCGCTTGGAGTTGCTGGGTGGCTTGATCTCGATTGACCCCCGGTTTGAGCGTGACGATGAGCTGGCCCGGTACCACATCGCCCAAGACCTCGAGCGTCCCGACCGCTTTCTGCCTAGCGGATTCAACCCGTACTTCCTGAGGCCCGGCCTGAACATCCTTGGGCACAGCAAACACCAGGGTTTGCTCGTTCTTGAACCGCACTGCTGCTTGAAGCCCGCCCACGAGCACAGTGGCTCCGTCGGCGGAAATTCCCTTCAAGCTCACGGTTACGAGTTCGCCCCGGGCAGCCTGATCGGGGTACAAGGCCATACCGGGGGATGCGGGCGGTTGCTGATTACAGCTTGCAAGAAGGCCGATAATGATCAGTCCAATCCAGCGCATCACATACCTCCGTGGTTCCTGCTGACTATAGGTGTACCAATAGGGTCGTTAAGTCGCCGTTACGCCTTAGGTACTTCGGGAAGCATGGCCCCCAGGGAGCTTGAGTTCGTCAAGTCGAGCCTTGTAACCTTCGGCCACCTGTTTGTGCCCGCTCCTTTCGAGTAAATGTATCGCCTCTTCTAAAGCATCCACGTCTCCGGTCAATTCAGCCAAATTACCCAAAGCCATCCCTTGAAGGCGCAATTCCCCCGCCTGACGCGCAAGAGCCAAGGCTTCGCTGTAAGCATTTTCTGCTTCCTTGGTTTTACCCTGTTTATGAAACACGACCCCAAGGTTATTCCATGCCCTAGCGGAAATATCCAGCGCCCCGGCTTCCAAGGCCTGGGCAGACGCTTCCATATAGCTTTTGACTGCCGCGTCAAAGTGACTCCTCCGCTCATGCACGTTGCCTAAATTGAGGAGAACTCGAGACCGTACGCCCGGGTTATTCCTAGCTGCGTGTAGAACTTCTGCAAAAGCCTCTTCTGTCGGCTCTCCTAGCTCGCTCCGGGCAATCGCAAGATTGCTGAGGGCCCCGATCCATCGCTCGTGCTCACCCAGGGTTCGCCAGAGGGCTGCCGCCCGGCGGAAATCGGTCGAAGCCGCCTCAAATCTACCTTCAGAAAAGGCGAGGTGCCCCAACGTGTTGAGCGCCTCCGCCCTCGGCCTCAAGTCCCCCTCGAGCGCCTGCTCCGCCGCCTTGCGGGCTTCGTCCGGCTTGCCCAAACGCCACAAGAGCGCCCCCTTGAGGGCCAGCCCCTGGGGGTTCTCGGGCAGGCTGGCGAGCACCTCGAGCGCCTCCTTGTACTGCCCGGCCCGCTCCAAGGCCCGCGAGCGCATCAGGCTCAGCTCGGGGTCGAAGGCCAGTTCGGCCAGGGTCTCGGCGGCCCGTTGGGGGAAACCGCGCTTCAAGAGTTCGCCCGCCCAGGCCAAATAAGCCCGGCGCATCCCCGGTAGCTCGCTGCCATCGGTGAGGCCCTTGGCCCGCTGGTAGAGGGGGAAGGCCTCGAGGTCGGGGAGCAGGGGGGCCAGGGCCAGGATGAGGTAGGCCTCGAGGGCGGGCCGACTCGCCAGCCAGCGCACCGCCACGCCCTTGGCCCGCACCGCCCCGGAGGGCTCCACCAAACCCGCCGAGACCAGCTCTTCGAGGGCCTGGGCGGTCTCGGCAGGTCCTAATCCCACCGATTTCCGGGCGGCGGCGAGGCTAGGGGTCTCGAGCAGGGAGAGGGCCCCGTAGATCTCGCGAGCCGCCTCGGAGAGCGAGTCCAGCCGGGTCTCGAGGGCTCCTTCGAGCGGTTCTCCCCGCAGAAAAGCCCCCACCAACGCCGGAACCCCGCCGGTGGCCTCGAACGCGCCGGGGTAATTCTCCAGGTCCTCGGCGGTGAGCGGCCCCAATTCGATCAGGTGGTGGACCTCGAAGGGGGGTTTATCCCTGGAGGCGATCACCACCCGAGCCTTGCTGCGTAGCCCGTGCAGGCGGGTCAGGAGGTCGCGGCTCTCGGCGTCCATCCGACCCCAGCCGTCGATGAGCCAGAAACCAAGCATCCCGGCCAGGCGGCGCAGGAGTTCCTCGGGGCCACCGGCCACGTTGCCCAAAAGGGGCTCGAGGGTCGCGTAGGGCAACCCCTGGCGGGAGGGGATGTAGAGCCCGCCCTGCCGTTCCAGCCGCCGCAGCAGCGCGGTTTTGCCGGTGGCGGCCCCTCCCCGCACCCAGGCCCACTCGCCAATCTCGAGGGTGGCGAGTTTCTCGAGTTCGCGCTCCCGCCCGGCGAAGCTCTGGCGCAGGCGGCCCCGCGCGGCCTCGCTGGAGAGGGCCAGCTCCACCCCCAGTTCCTGGGCCTCGCGTTTGATCGTCTCGGCCAGGGGGTTATTCCCCGCCAGCAGCAGGGGATAGAAGCGAGGAAGCTCCTCGGGCTCGAGCGGGGCGGCTCCGGGCAGCCGGTAGGCGGCTTCGGCTTTTTCCGCGGCGGCAGCGAACTGCCCCAAGGCGGCTTCGCGCTCGGCCAGCTCGAGCAAGGCCAGCCGCACCTCGCGGGCCAGGGCTTCGCGGGTGGTGTAGATCCAGTCCTCGAGTTCCTCCCCCGAATCGCCCTCGGCCCCCTCGAGAAAGGCCCCCCGGTAAAGCTGGATCGCCTCGCCCAGCCTCCCCGAGCGCAGGTGGTCGCGGAGTTCCAAGGCGTCGCACTCGAGGGTGGTCCAGGCCCGCTCGTCGTCGGCGGAGACCGCCTCCAGGCCGCGCAGCTTGTGCAGCACCACCTTGAGGCTGTTCATGGGGTCGGCGGCTTCGGGCCAGATCAGCTCGGCCAGGTAACGCCGGGGTTTGGGACCTTCCAGGGCCAAGTAAGCCAGCAGCAAGAGGGGCTTGAGTGCCCCCTTGCGGAAGTTGGAGCCGGAAAGCTCGAGGCCCCCCAGCGTGCGCAAACGCATGGGCCTATTGTATGCCCTGGCTAGGGGGGTTCTCTCGAGGCTTTTAGGCTTTCCCAGCGGAGCCGAAGAGTTCCATCCGGGCCTTGACGATCTGTTTCATCTCCTCGCGGGCCGGGCCCAAGAACTTGCGCGGGTCGAACTCCTTGGGGTTGTCCTTGAGGATCTGCCGGATCTTGGCGACAAAGCCCAGACGCAAATCGGTGTCGGTGTTGATCTTGGCGATTCCTGCTTTGATCCCCTTCTGGATGTCCTCGGGGTGGATGCCCGCTGCCTCGCCGATCTCGCCGCCCGCGGCCCGGAAGGCGTCCACCAGCGACTGCGGCACGCTGCTGGCCCCGTGCATCACCAAGGGGTTATTGGGCAGCATGGCCGCGATCCGCTCGATGCGGGCATGGTCGATGAAGGGGCGGCCCTTGCCCTTGTAGGCCCCGTGGCTGGTGCCGATGGCGACGGCCAGGTAATCCGCGCCGGTGGCGTCCATGAACATCTTGGCCTCCTCGGGGTTGGTGAGGAAGGCGTCCTCGGCACTCACCACTACGTGCTCCTCCACCCCGCCCAGCCGCCCGATCTCGGCCTCGACCGTCACGCCGACCGCGTGGGCGGCCTCCACCACCCGCTTGGTCTCGCGGATATTGGTCTGGGTGTCTTCGTGGGATTTGTCGATCATCACCGAGGTGAAGCCCATCTGGATGGCCCGCAGGCAGGATTCGTAGCTCGAGCCATGGTCGAGGTGGATGCACACCGGCACGGTGGCATCGCGCCCCATCTCCCGCACCAGGGTGGTGAGGGCTTTGCCGCCATACTTGATGGCCCCTTCCGAGAGAGCCAGCAGCACCGGGCTTTTGGCCTCCTCGGCGGCCTCGAGCACCGCCTGCACGAACTCCATGTTGTTGACGTTGAAGGCCCCGACGCCATAGCCCTCCTTGCGGGCTTTGGATAAAATCTCCATTCCGGTTGCCAACATGACTGTAGCTTAACGCAAAACGCCCAACGCTGAACGCCATAACCGATCCCTAGTCGTCTCCGTCGCATGGATGTGGGATACGGGGCGTACGGGGGAATTGCCCCACCCCCCATCCGACGAACTCACCCCGGCATTAGTCCGAGTTCAATTTAGCTTTTGGCGTTCAGCGTCCTTTAAAACCCCCGCCCGGTGGATTTCGTCAGCAACAGCTTGAGTTCATGCGGGCTGGTGGCGGCGGCTTCGGCGTCCTCGAGGCTGATCAGGCCTTGGGTGTAGAGTTCGACCAAGTGCTGGTCGAAGGTGCGCATCCCGCGGATGTTGTCCTCGACCATGGCGTCTTTGATCTGGGAGGTCTTCTCCTCGTCTTTGAGGAGGTCACGGATAAAAGGGGTGGCGAGGAGGATCTCGAGGGCCAGTACCCGCCCCTGCCCGTCGGCGCGGGGCAACAGGCGCTGCGAGAGGATCCCCAGCAAGGATTCCGCCAGCAGAATGCGAATCTGCTGGTGCTCGTGTAGAGGGAAGAAGTCGATGATGCGGTTGATGGTGCGCATAGAGTCGAGGGTATGCAGCGTGCTAAAGACCAAGTGGCCGGTCTGGGCGGCCATCATGGCGGCCTCCACGGTCTCGCGGTCGCGCATCTCCCCGATCAGGATCACATCGGGGTCTTGCCGCATGGCGTAGCGCAGGCCGCTGGCGAAGGCCTCGGTGTCCACGCCCACCTCGCGCTGCACCACCAGGCTTTTCTTGTGTTTGTGCAAGAACTCGATGGGGTCTTCGATGGTGATGATGTTTTTGGGGAAGTGCAGGTTGATGTAGTCGATCATCGCCGCCAGGGTGGTAGACTTCCCCGAGCCGGTAGGCCCGGTGACCAGCACCAGCCCGCGCTCCTTGGAGGCCAGCCCCTGCACCACCTCGCTGGGCAGGCCCAACGCCTCGAAGCTGGGGATCGCGTCCGAAACCACCCGCATCACCAGGCCGTAGCTGCCCCGCTGCATCATCAGGTTGCAGCGGAAGCGGGCGATGCCGGGGATGGTATAGGCAAAGTCCATCTCCTTGCGGTACTCGAGTTCCTCGGCCTGCGCCGGGGTGAGCAAGGCCCGCACGATGCCCTCGATCTCGATGGGGGTGAGTGTCTTCTGCCCGAAGGGCTTGAGCTTCCCGTCAATCCGTACCGTGGGCGGCGCCCCGGCCTGGAGGTGGATGTCGGAAGCACGCGAGTTGACCATGGCCTTGAACATCTCCACGATGGGGGCGGGGGTGGTGAGGGTACTCATGCAGGTCTCCGGCGCGAAGTTTGGGCGAGCCGATGGGATGAGAGCAGCAAGGCCTATGCTCGCCCGATGAACCGCGTACTCCTTCAGGATAGCCGAGAAGTTTGAACGGCCTGGTTCGCTTGCACCGGGGCGCTAGGGCCTGGGCTCAAACCGACTCCAGGCGGACGGTCAGGCTTTGCAGCAAGGTCTGGGCGTACTCGAGCGTGTGCTCGAGCGCTAGGGGGTCCAGGTTTTCCGGGGTATCGCTGGGCCAGTGCCAGTTCGGGGGCAGCCCGTCTCGCAAGCGGATCAAGGTTAGGCAGGGATAGCCTTTAGCGGCAAAGGGCCGCGCGTCGAAGTAGGCCAGCCGATATTCGATCGGCGCCGCCCCGGAGATTTGCCGAGCCTTCTCTACCAGCAATCCCGCGTAGGGCCGGTAGGTGAGCATCCCCTCTCCGGTGGCGTAAAACAGCTCTCCCCTACCCACGTTGTCCAGGTTGAGCACCAGGGCGTCCTGGGGGATCAGGCCGCTATGGGCCAGGTGTTCGGCTCCTTTGGCCCCCACCTCTTCGCAGCCGGTCAGGGCCAGGACCACCTGCCAGCCCGGGGGCCCCGGCGCCCACCGTTCAAAGAGTTCCACCGCGACCACCACCCCACTGGCGTTGTCGTTGGCCCCGTTCACATAAGGGGCGCTGTACTCGCGGTGGATCAGCAGGAGCGCCTGCACCAGAAAATATAGCCCTACCAGCCGGGCTCCCCCCGGAACCGCCAGGGCCAGGAGCGGCGTGGCCAGAGCCAACGCGGTATTGACCAAGAAGTTCAGCCGGAACCCTTTGACCCGTTTGGGGTGGTAGAGAAAAAAGGTCTTGGCGGTGTCGTAGTGGGCCATCAATACCAGGGTCTTGGGGCCTGAACCGGCCCTCCAGAGCAAATTCTGCGAATCGTAGCGATCGAAGAGGCGGCTCCAGAAGGGGCTCCCGCCGCTGAAGTAGGCCCAGAAGCCGTAGGCTCCCAGCAGGGCCAGCGGCCACAAGACGAGCAAACCGCCAAAGGCCAAGAGCGAACTGATGAGGATGAGTTCGGGGCCGTAGCTGCGCGGGGCTTTGAAGCGCTGGGTCTCGACCCTATGGCCTCGGCCCTCGAGGTGGGCCTTCAGAACCTCGGCGGCCTGAGCCTCGAGCGCCGTCGCGCTCCCCCGGTGGGGCAAGCCGGTCAGCGCCTGGAAGAGTTGTCGCACCCCCCAAGTTTAGCGGGGCGGGCCGGGGTTGCAAGTTGTGCCCGGACAGCTCGGCGAGCTAGGCGAGGGCAACGATGTTCCTGGTGCCATACTGGTGCAACTCCTTATAGACAACGGCGGTTGGCATCCGGCGAATCAACCGTGGAGACACTTGCAATCTGCACTATCCATGCTGGCGATCGGGTATAGTTTTTGGGCGATGGGCAAAAAACGTCGGGAAGAAAAAATGCGGCGCATGGCCGCCGAAAAGGGTCGGCCCCGGAGCTGGCGCGAGATGTTGCGCTTTTTCCCCGGGCTGTTCCTGCGGACCTTCGTGGTGGTACTGGGTTTGGGGATCGTGATGGCCCTGCTGTCCACGTTGGGCCTGACCTTTTTCGCCAACTTCTGGGTGCAAGCCGCCGTCTATGTCAGCGGCTATATCCTCTTACAGCGCTGGATCATGGGGCCGCTCCACCAATCGCGGCTTGGGCAAATCCTCAAACAGCCGCTCAAGAAGAAATAGACCTCTAGCCTCGAGCTTCTAGGCTAAATCCGCTTCGCATCGGCCCAGAAACCCTCGAGGTCGTAAAACTCCCGGGCTTCGGGGCTCATGATGTGCACCAGCACCTCGCCGTAATCGAGCAAAATCCAGCGGGGGCTGGGGCCTTCCACGCGGCGCGGGCGGATGCCGTGTTCCTCGAGGCTTTCCCGCACCGCCCGCTCGAGCGCTTCCAGGTGGGGGCGGCTGGTCCCGCTGGCGACCACGAAGTAATCCAGCGACTCCGAGGCCCCGCGCAGGTCGAGGGCTACGATGTTCTCGGCTTTTTTGTCGTCCAGAGCTTGGCGAATCCAACCGATGAGGGTCTGGGCTTCTACGGGTTTAACCATCTGGTTCGAGTGTAGCATAGCCAGCAGAACCCTGGGTGCGGGATGGCTAACGCTCGGGTGGTACGTACACCATACGTCCTACGTCGAAAGCGAGCTTATGGCCCGTAGCGCGTGGCTTGCGGAGAGAATCGCCGCAAGCTTTTCATGGAGTACGACATACAGCGTGCGATGTACGATCGCCTACCTCTGCACATTGCTCTGCTGCGGCGAACCAACCACCACTACCGCGTCGTACCCCTCCACGACGGGGCGGAAGCGGCTGATGAGCGGCAGGTGCAGGAGGTCGCTATAGTAGCGACCCACCTCGAGTTCCTGGTTGCCCCGGGAACTCGCCAACGCCGAGGAGAGCACGTAGACGCCGGGCTCGAGCCCCAGCTTCTCCTCGCGCAGCTCGGGCTCGGGCAGGGCCATCCGGGTGAAACCCTCGCGCCACCGCTTCCCCTCGGATCCGCCCCCCTGATCCACCAGCAGCACCCGCCCCTCGGGGACCCGATCGGCGCTGGCCGAGTTCTCCTGAGCACCGGCATCGCCCAGGTTACCGGCAAGGCCGGCATCGCCGGGCCGCTGGTGCGACTTCACTAGCCCCAAGAAGCTCTGCACGAAGCTCGAGCGCCGGGCCGGGTCGGAGAGCAGGTAATTCCCCTCCTCATAGGTGGGCAGGCTGGCCGCCCGCAGGGTCAGGCCGCGGGCGTAGGGCAAAAAAGCCAACGCCTCTTGCAGGTTCAAGTCGGTCTCGATCTGGCTCCAGATCTCCTGGGCTACCCCCGGCAGGCGCGGCCAGTAACGCGGGCTCTGAGCCTTCTGGGCCACCTGCGAGAGCACCCCCTTGATCCGGTCGAGGCGGGTGTAGTCGCCGCTGGCGTCGTGACGAAAACGCATGTACTTGACCGCGTCCTTGCCGTCCATCTTGACCCGCCCCGCCGGGAAGTCGATGAACAGCCCCGCGGCCCGGTCGGTGTAGCGCATCGGCTCGGGGAGGTCCACCTCGATGCCGTCCACCGCGTCCACCAACTTCATCACGCTGTCGAAGGTGAGGATCAAGTAGTGCTCCACCGGGACTCCTAGTAACTCCTCCACCGCCCGGCGCAGGCCGTCGGCCCCCGCGCGCCCGTAGATGGCGTTGACCTTGCCGCTGATCCCCTGGTAGCTCACCAGCAGATCGCGCGGGATCGCCAGGATCTCGGCCTCACCCCCCCGCACATGGACGTACAGGATGGTATCGGTACGTTTTCCCGGCCCGCAGGCGGTGTGGTAGCCGCAGTACTCGGTGTCGCGGGCCGCTACCACCAAGCTCATCTCGGGCACCGGGCCGACCCGGTAAACAGCGCTTCCCCCTGAGCGCAACTCGCCTTTGGGGGGGGTCAAAGCCAGCACCCCGGCCAGGGCCAGCAGGGCTAGGCCGAGCAGGAGCAAGGAAATCCGAGGGCGCATAGTCGCTGAGCGCTAAACGTCAAGGGGTCAACGCGGGGGGATCGGGCTTAGAGCGGCGGACATGACTTATATCGTATAACCTACGGGAAAACCTACGTGGAGGAGATGTTGTTTCGCCGCGAAGCGGGGTAGCGTATTTTCGCGGCGAAGGCCGGGAGGCGTATTTTCGCGGCGAAGGCCGGGAGGTTGCCAACCACTCTAGGCGTTCAAATCGCACCAGGGTTTAAGATACGCCGGGTTTTCTCGAGGCGTGTGAGTGGACGAACCGCTGGGGTTCTACGTCATAGGCCCAAAGAGCCCTCACCCTAGCGCTCTGGGCGGGGAATTCCCGAGCTTGGAGTGGCCAGCCTCGAGCCTTTGACCTTAGACCTTCGGCGTAGGGCGTATGACATACGACCAGCACTTTCAGCTCCGGGTCAACTTCTTGTACGCCAAGAAGGTGCGGGGGTGCGGGGGGATGCCTTTGCCCTCGAGGTAGCGCAGCTTGGTTTCGACGGCCTCGCGGTAGGCCCCCAGCAGGTCGCCCGCGAGGGCCCGCTCGCGGATCTCCGCGTTGACCCCCCGACCCGGCTCGGAGACATCGGCCACGTAAACCGCCATGGCGACCGGATAGGTGGGATCTACCCCGTAGACGTGGCCCTCGATGGCCTCGAGCACCTCCGGGTCGCTCACCCCCCAGCCCTCG
>DASTSL010000015.1:0-9312 GCA_035760705.1 Meiothermus sp.
GAGTTCCCCTGCGGTAGCTCCCGACACTGCCAGGCCATGCGGGTAAACCGTACCTTGTCCTCTAGCGCTAGGCGCCAGAGGGGGTTTGGTGCCGAATGCTTCGCATCGAGCGCTTAGGGGATGCCTCCGCACCGACACACCTAAACGCATACGGGCACAAGCACGTCATCAGTGACTGCTCTCGCCCCCCCGCTCTCGTATGCGAGAGTGGGAAAGGATGGGCCTAGCCCGAGCGAAGGAGAGCAGCCTACTTCATAGGCCAACCTGCTCACTTGACCTTGTGCGCCTTCTGGCCTTCGGGGAAGGTGTAGCGCAGCCGCATCAGGAGGTCTTGGGGGTAGTTGCCGAAGCGCCGCCCGAACAGGTTGATCCCGCCCACGTGCTGGGCGTCGGGTTTGACTCCCAGCCGCACGTCGATGTGGTTGGCGTTCTCGATGCGAAGGTCCGCGATTCGCACGCTCGAGAGCCGCTCGCCGTCGATGTAAGCGCCCTTGCCGTTGACCCGCCAGACCTTGAGCACCCCGTACTGGGTCTGGTCGTCGGGCCACCAGCGGGGGTTGAGCTTGCCCCGACTCCCGCCGAAGTCGCCGGGGCAGGTCCAGGTGCCCACCTCCACCCCGTTGATCCACAGGGTGATGTCGGAGGGCCAGTCGGGGTCGTACTGCGGGGCCTCTGAGCAGAGTTCAGCGGAGAACTCCAGTTCGCTGGTCTTGGCCCCCCGGGGCAGGTTGTTGGGGAAGGCGTAGTCCACGTAGCCCTGGCCAAACCACAGCAGTTGGGCGAAGACGTGCTCGGGTTCGTAAAAGCTCCGCACGTCGTCGAGCATCCCCACGAACTGGGTATCGGTGGCCAGGCCGCAGGTCGGTTTGACCTCGAAGCGGTGGTAGTTGCCGATCGGCATGGAGATCTCTACCACGTCCTGGTTGGCCTCCACCGCCACGCCCGGTAGCTTGATCAGGATTTCGTCGTAGCGCTTGGCCACCAGCTTTTGCGAGCCCCGGGTGCCGGGCACGTACTGCACCACCAAGAGCCCGGCCTCCTCGAGCATCTTGAGGTTGGTGCTCACCGTGGAGTGGGCCATCCCCATGGCCTCGGCCAACTCCGAGACGTTCATGCCCTCGTGCGAGAGCAGGCTAAAGATCATCATGCGGGTGTCGGAGTCCAAAGCCCGCAATACGGTCAGCGCGGCTTCACCTTCCACGGTGAGTTTTCGGATTCCCGAAGTCGGCATGGGCGTCCCTTTATTTCGATGCTACAAGAAAACCCGAAATAATCAATCCGGTGAACCTGCAATTCTAGGGCATCCACCGCGCCGGAGCGTGCGCTGGCTAACCCGGTTTTGCTCCCAGCAGTACGAGACTCCGGCCATCTCGACCGGTAAAACGTTTCCATCGGGAGCAGCTCCATTTGTTTCGCAAAAAATTGACATAATTCGCGGATAAAAGTAATAATTGGGCTACAAACATAGGTTTGTTTGCTGAGGACTGCATGTCCGGAACCGCGCACCCCAACCCTTTGCTCGAGCGTGCCCATTGGCGCGACCTGAACGGACCCTGGCGCTTTGCCTACGACGACGAGGCCCGCTGGCACCGCCCCGCGGAAGTCGAGTTCGACCGCGAGATCATCGTGCCCTATGCCCCCGAGAGCGCCAAGAGCGGGGTCGGGGAGGGGGGGTATCACCCGGTGGTGTGGTATGCGCGGCGGGTTCAGCTCGAGCCCCACGAACGCGCCGGGCGGCTGCTGCTGCACTTCGGGGCGGTGGACTACCAGGCTAAGGTCTGGGCCAACGGGGTGCAGGTGGCCGAGCACAAGGGGGGACACACCCCCTTCTGCGCCGACGTGACCGAAGCCGTGGCGGGCCTCGACACCCTGGAGATCGTGGTGCGGGCCGAGGATGACCCCCACGACCTGGCCCGGCCCCGCGGCAAACAAGACTGGGAGCCCGAGCCGCACGTGATCTGGTACCCCCGCACCACCGGCATCTGGCAGACGGTGTGGCTCGAGCCGGTGCCCCCGACCTGGATCGAAAACCTGCGCTGGACGCCCGAGGTGGAGGCCTGGGCGGTGGGGCTCGAGGTCAAGCTGGCCGGGCCGCTCCGCCCCAATTTGCGGGTCCGGGTGCGGCTGTTCAAGGGTCGCGAGGAACTGCTGGACGACACCTTCGCGGTGAAGGGCAGGCGGGTTTCGCGCCGATTGCACCTCCAGGACCCCGGCATTGACGACGAGCGCTCTAAGTTCTTGTGGAGCCCCGAACACCCCCACCTGATCGGGGCCCGGGTCGAACTGCTCGAAGCCGATACCGTCACCGACACCCTGCAGAGCTACACCGCCCTGCGCTCGATCGGCACCGATGGCCACCGCTTCACCCTCAACGGCTCCCCCTACCGGCTCCGCTTGGCCCTCGACCAGGGCTACTGGCCCGACACCCTTTTGACCGCTCCCAGCGACGAGGCCCTGCGCCGCGACGTGGAGATGGCCAAGCTGCTGGGTTTCAACGGGGTGCGCAAACACCAGAAGCTCGAGGATCCCCGCTGGCTCTACTGGTGTGACCGGCTGGGCCTTTTGGTCTGGGAGGAGATGCCCAGCGCTTACCGCTTCCACCCCGACTACGTGGGCGATTTCGTGAGCGAGTGGCGCGAGGCCATCGAGCGCGACTACTCGCACCCCTGCATCATCGCTTGGGTCCCCTTCAACGAGAGCTGGGGGGCGCCCGACCTAAACACCAATCAGACCCACCGCCACTACGTGCAAACCCTCTACCACCTCACCAAGACCCTCGACCCCACTCGGCTGGCCATCGGCAACGACGGCTGGGAGTTCGTGGTGGGGGATTGGGTGGGCATCCACGACTACACCCATAAACCCGAGAAGCTCCTCGAGCGCTACGGTACCCCCCAGGCGGTGACCCTCACCGTCGAGCAACCCTGGGGCCGGGCCTTGCGGGTGCAGGGCTTCGAGCTGGGAGGCCAGCCGGTGGTCCTCTCCGAGTTCGGCGGGATGGCCTTCAGCCCCGAGGCTCCGCGTGGCTTCAAGACCAGTTGGGGCTATAGCCGTGCCCAAGACAGCGAGGCTTTCCTGACCTGGTACGAGGGCATGATGCAGCAAGTCCACCTGCTGCGGGGTATCGCCGGGTTCTGTTACACTCAGCTCACCGACACCTTCCAGGAGAAGAACGGGCTTTTAGACGAGCACCGCAACCCCAAGGCGGACCTGGCGCGGCTGCGCCGGGCCACCAAGGGGGAGCGCAAACCCACCGAGGAAGAACTCGAGCCCGATCATCCCATGGGCTACTCGAGGCACTGGAAGGAGGAAGAACCCACTTAAATCCGATTTGCCGACCCCAGAGATTACTTGGCCCATACAGGAGGACGGATATGGAAAGAAGAAGGCTGGTCAGGCTAGGGATGGCCGCGCTCTTGGTGGCGATGGGGGCCGCCTCGGCGCAAAACTACACCGGACCCAAGGTGGAGATCACCTATCTGCACGGCTTCACCGGCCCTGACCGGCCGGTGATGGAGGAACTGGTCAAGAAGTTCAACGATGCCCACCCCAACATCGTGGTCAAAGCCACCGCCCAGCCCTGGGGAACCACCTGGAGCCAGCTCGAGAATCTGGTGGGTTCGGGACGGGCCCCCGACGTGGTGGTGGTTAACGAAGATCAGATCACCCGCTTTATCGCCCGGGGGGCGCTCACCCCGATCACCCCGGAGATGTATAAGAGCGCAGGGATCGACACCAATCGCTTTTTCAAGCCGCTCTTCGAGACCGCCAACTACAAAGGCCAAAACTACGGCGTGCCGATCTCGGCGGTGGCCTACGTGATGTTCTACAACAAAGATCTGATGCAGAAGATGGGCGTGAGCAAAGTGCCCACCAACCGGGTCGAACTCCTCAGCGCGGCCCGGGCCTGCACCACCGATACCCAAGGCCGTAGACCCGGCCAGCCGGGCTTCGATGCCAAGAACCTGCAAACCTGGGGCATCAGCCTCTACAACAACTGGGTCGGCGCCCGCATGGCCTACTCGGCCATCCTGCAAAACGGCGGAAGCCTGGTGGACGATAACCTCAACGCCAGCTTCAACACCCCCGAGGCCGTAGAGGCGGTGCAGTTCCTGGTGGATCTGGTGCAAAAGGAGAACGTGGCCCGCCCCAACTCCACCGAGGAAGCCGAGCTGGCTGCTTTCAGCCAGGGGAAGGTCTGCTTCTTCCCCTCGGGCCAGTGGTATTTGGACCGTTTCGAGAAGACCCCCAACTTCAAGTTCGGGGTGGCCTTCCCCCCGCGCATCGGCAACAAGAAAGACGCTACCTGGGGTGGCTCGAGCCACCTTACCCTGCCGATGCAGCGCCAGGGCTATGACCCCAACAAGCGCCAGGCCGCATTGGTCTTCATGAACTACCTCTCCGGGCCGGAGGCCAACCTCCAGTGGACCTCCACCGGTTCCTTGCCCACCGTGCGCAGCGTGGCCCAGGACAAGAGGTTCGAGACCCAGCCGATCGCAGGTATTTTCGATAAACTCGATGCCATCTACGCCACCAGTGGCTTTCCCTGGGGCGGGCAGGTGCTGGGCCCCTTCGACGCCGCCTGGGAGCGGGCTTACCTGGGCCGCCAGCCGGTGAAGCAGGCCCTCGACCAGGGCGTGACCGAGGCCAACAAGCAGATCGAGCAGGCTCGGCCCAACTTCAAATAGATCGTGCTGCGGTTGCCCGGGATAGCCGGGGCCGCTACCGGGGCCTCCGCCCAAGCGATGGGAGCGGAGGCCCGCGCTTCAGTAAGCGAAAGGAGGCGTTCGGTGACCTCAAGCCCTAGGCGGGGAAAGCCCTTCGCCCTCAACGACGCTAACCCGCTGGTTCCTTACTTGTACCTGATTCCCCACGCCCTGTTCTTCCTGGTGTTCGTGGTCTACCCGGTAGGGTACGGGCTCTACATCAGCTTGCACCGCTGGAACCCCATCCAGGGGCAGGGCGAGTTCGTGGGGCTGCTGTTTTACCGCAACCTCTTCGATCCCTCCACCCCCCAGAGCGAGTTCTTCTGGAAGACGCTGTGGAACACCACCTTTTTCACCGTGGTGAGCACCCCGCTCTTGGTGGGGACGGCCTTGGGCCTGGCGGTGCTCTTGTACCACCCCATCTTCGGGCGGGCTATCTTCCGGGCCATCTTCTTCATGCCGGGGATTTTGTCGGTGGCGGTGATGGGTATTTTGTGGCGCTGGCTCTTCGACAACCAGAGCGGCCTGGTGAATGTGATCCGCCAGGAGTACTTCCACCTGCCGGTGATCCAGTTCCTCACCACCGACTGGTGGGCTTGGGTGCCGATCATCGTGGGGACCGTGTGGTGGACGGTAGGTTTCAACATGACCCTCTACCTAGCGGCTTTGGGTGGGATCAGCCCCACCTACTACGAAGCCGCCGACCTCGACGGGGCCGGGCCGTGGGCCAAATTCCGCCACATCACCTGGCCTCTCTTGGCCCCCACCACCCTCTTCATCACCGTCACCACCGTGCTGGCCAGTTTCCAACTCTTCGGGCAATCGCTGATCATCACCAACGGCGGCCCGGCCCGCACCACCCAGAGCGTGATCCAGTACATCACCGAGGAGGCCTTCGGCAACAGCCAGCTCTCGAGCGCCACCGCCATGGCCTTCGTGTTCGGGCTGTTGATGCTGGTCTTCACGGTGATCCAGTTCCGGCTGATGGTGCGCGACATGAACGCGGAAGGAGGGCGATGATGGCCGCCCCCCTCGAGGTCCCACAAGCCCGGCCCCGCTCGTCCTGGCCCTGGCGGCGGGTACGCGACGTGCCGCGCTTCATCCTGCTCTTGATCCTGGCCGTCATCTTCCTGGCCCCCTTGTACTGGATGCTCAGCACCTCCTTCAAACCCGAGGCCGAGACCATCTCCATCCCGGTGCAGTGGATCCCGGCCCACCCCACCTTGGAGAACTACCTCGAGATCATCAACTCCCCCGACGGCAAGCTCTTGCGCTGGACCTGGAACTCCTTCTTCGTGGCGACCGCCTTCACCCTGGCTTCGCTGAGTTTGTGCGTGTTGGCCGCTTACCCACTGGCCCGGATGCGCTTTAGGGGGCGCAACGCTTGGTTCTGGTTCATCCTCTCCAGCATGATGATCCCCGGCATTGTGACCTTGATCCCGACTTACATCATGATGCTCAACTTCAACTGGATCGACACCTACCACGCCCTGATCTGGCCGGGGGTGGCGAACGCCTTCGGGGTCTTTTTGCTGCGGCAGTTCTTCATCGGGATTCCGCGGGAACTCGAGGAGGCGGCCCGCATCGACGGGGCCAGCAGCCTACAGATCCTCTGGAACGTGATCCTCCCGCTTTCGATCCCGGTGCTGGTCACGCTGGGGGTCTTCAACTTCATGGGATCGTGGAACAACTACGTCTGGCCCCTCTACGTCGCCACCTCGCCGGAGATGCAGACCCTGCCGGTGGGCCTCACCTCGTTCTCGCAACGCTACGTCACCGAGTACGGCAAACTGATGGCGGGCACCGCCCTGGCCTCGATCCCGGTGCTCATCGCTTACCTGCTGGCCCAGCGCTACTTGGTGCAGGGCATCGCGCTCACCGGGATGAAGGAGTAGTCGGAGGCCCCCGTGCGATTCTTGATTCTCCTAATTGCAGCGTTCTTGCTGGGGATGCAGTCCCCGGCCACCTACACCAACCCGGTGGTGACCCCAGTAGCCGCTGACCCCGACGTGGTGCGGGCCCCCGACGGAACCTTCTACCTCTACGCCACCCAAGACGACTGGGGCGATGGCAACGGCTCACACCTGCTGCCGATTTTCCGCTCCACCGACCTGGTGCACTGGGAATACGTCAAGGATGCCTTCACCCTTCCCCCCAGTTGGAAACCGGGCGGCGGCTTCTTGTGGGCTCCCGATATCTCCTACCGGGGCGGAACCTACTACCTCTACTATTCGTCTTCGGTGTGGGACGACCCCAACCCCTGCATCGGGATGGCCACCGCCAAAAGCCCCACCGGCCCCTTCCAGGACCTGGATCGCCCGGTCTTTTGCTCGCAGGATATCGGGGTGGCGAACTCGATAGATCCCTTCGTGTTCAACGACCCCCAGACCCGCACCCTATTCTGGGGCAGCTTCAACGGCATCTACGCGATCCGGCTGAGCCCGGACGGAACCCGCACGGTGGGGGAGAAAGTGGAGGTCGCCGACAGCCGCTTCGAGGGGAGCTACGTCTACAAGAAAAACGGCTTCTACTACCTCTTCGTCTCGGCGGGTTCGTGCTGCAACGGCGCCGAGAGCAGCTATACCCTCTACGTGGGGCGCTCGAAAAACCTGCTGGGCCCCTATCTGGACTCGAGCGGGCTCGATCTGCGCTACGGCGGCGGGGACATGCTGCTGTACCGCAACGAGCATTGGGTGGGGCCGGGGCACAACACCGTGATCGCCGACGACGCGGGGAACGACTGGACCCTCTACCACGCCATCCCGCCGGATGCCCCACGCCTGCCCAGCGGGGCCAACCGCCGCTTGGCCTTGTTGGACAAGCTCGAGTGGAAAAACGATTGGCCGGTGGTCAACTCCGGCAACGGGCCGAGCTGGACGACGCAGCCCGCCCCCAGCATCCGCCTGCGGTGAGTCAGGGGACCTTTGGATGAGAGCCAGAATAGATCAACAAGTCGCTTTGGGAACGGGGAAAGCCGCGTCTCTTAATGAAAGAAGATGCTTGCGGCTCGTGAACATCCGTTTCACCTTCGGCTCGCTACCCTGAAGACCGATAGGAGTTGATCTCTTCTGCCGCCTCGAGTCCCGCTTTACCGAGTCCCCTCCCGACAACCCAACCGCGAAAAACCCCGCTCCCACGGGCGCACCGGCGAGATTCCCACGCTGTTGCCGGGTTCCGTCACCCCCCTCACCACCTACCACAACCCGGTCCTCAGCGATGCCAAAGGGCAAGACCACGGCGATCCTTTCGTGATGGAATACCTGGGAACCTACTACCTCTACCACACCGGGCGCGAGGGGGTGCGGCTTTACACCTCGAGCGATCTGGTGAGCTGGCACTACCAGGGCATCGCCCTGGGGCCCGAGCCCGGTCACTGGGCCGAGATCGATTTCTGGGCTCCCGAGGTGATGTACCACGAAGGGGTGTTCTACATGTACGTAGCCGCTACCCGGCGTAAGGAAAGCCGGGGCGGCGAGGCCGCCAGGGGCGACGATAAGCTGCGCCGGTTAGGGGTGGCCCGCGCCCTGCGCCCCGAGGGGCCTTTTGTGTGGAACCCCGAACCGCTGGTGGACTGGGAATGGTCCATCGATGGCCACCCCTACCGCGACGAAGACGGCAGCCTGTGGTTTTTCTATAACGTGCGTACCGAGGCCACCCGCTACCACGACGGCACCATCGGCTGTGGCAACGTGGTGGGCCGGATGATCTCGCCGGTGGAGGTCGAGCGCACCCAGCACCCGGTGGCCTACCCCTCGCACCGCTGGGAGGGCAACCGCCGGGGCAACTGGTACTGGAACGAAGGCCCCTGCGTGCTCAAGCGGCGGGGAACTTACTTTCAGATGTACTCGGGCGGCTGCTACGCCGACGACACCTACGGCTTGGGTTTCACCACCGCCAGCACCCCCCAAGGCCCCTGGCACAAGCAGAGCCGCGTGCCCATCCTCAAGAGCAGCAAGGCCATCCTGGGCCCCGGCCACCACTCCATCGTCACCGGCCCCGACGGGGTGACCCCCTACGTGGTCTACCACGGCTATCTGCCGGGAACCCGGGGTCGCAAGGTCCACCTGGACCGGATCTTCTGGGCCGGGGATCGCCCGGTGGTGGAAGGCCCCACCCGCACCCAGCAGCCGCGCCCGGCAGGGCCGGTCTACGACCCCCAGGTCCCCCACCATCACCGCTCGGCCTGGGTCTTCGGGCGGCAGGTGCGCATTGGGGGGGTCACCCTCCCGCTCTCTGGCAGCGGCTACCAGCACCTGCGGGTGATCCGGCGCGATCTGCCGAGTAATGGGTCGATGGCCGTTAGTTGGCTCAAGGTGTACCTGAACGGGGTAGTGAAGTTCGACGGGGCGGTCACTAAAGCGAGCCCATCGGCGGAGCTGGAGGTAGACGGCGAGATCCACCACCCCCTCCAGACCTCCTGGCTCGACGACGAGCAGATCTACCCGCTTTCCGCTGGGGAAAAGCGGACCTGGGTCTGGGGCGGTTCGGGCGACCTCGAGGTCTCCTTGGCGGTGCGCGGCCACGCACTGATCCGGGTGGGCGAGGAAGAGTTTGAAGTCAACCACGAACGCTACGAGCTGGTGCGGCTGTGGATTGAAGGTGGGGC